>NZ_JASGSR010000017.1:0-97473 GCF_040446015.1 Bradyrhizobium sp. INPA03-11B | reverse complement strand
CCCCAACCCTCCCCCAACGCAAGTCGGGCCTGCCCGACTTGCGCAAATTTACAATGCGCAACCGGGGTAAACCCCGGTTGCGTGGGGGAGGGAGCCTGACCGGTGTGCTCACCTGACGAAGAGTGCCAATGCGCACATGTTCGATCGGGGTCACGCCGTCGCCGCCGCGCGGCTCCTTTGCATGGGGTTGTTTTCGATATTTTGCTCGTGCGCTTGCCGGTTCCCTTGAGCGGGATTTCCGCTCGGCCACCTGGTACCTCCGGGGCCGCGAGGCGTTATAACCACCGTCATGTCCCCACCCGCACAGCTGAAACTGATCGCCCTCGATGCCGACGACCTCGCGGTGATCTCTGCCCATGTGCAGGACGCCCGCGTCCAGCCCGCCGACATCATCTGGCGCCAGGACGAGAAGCGCCTGGTGGTCGGCCTGAACCGGCTCGACTGGGAACAGACCCTGTCCGGCGGCACCTGTTCGCGCCGGCTGATCGCCGCGCTCAGGTTCGACCGGGTGCTGGCATGCAAGTCGCGCAATATCGACCTGGAAACCCCGGAAGCGGCCCTGGAACTGCTCGGGATCGAGTTCTATGCCTCCGACCCGCCGGGCGGCAGCGCACTGCTGATGTTCGGCCATGGCGGGGCGCTGCGGCTCGATGTCGAGTGCCTGGAATGCGAATTGACCGATCTCGGGGAGGACGATCTCGGGGTGGCGCCGGGGTAAGTCCCGTCGTCCCGGCGAAGGCCGGGACCCATAGCCACCAAAGCTGGTTGTTTGAATAGGATGGGGCCCCAGCGTCCCACCACGACTACCATTTGGGGTTATGGGTCCCGGCCTTCGCCGGGACGACGACGCATTGTGTGTTTTCCAAGGGTTGACGGCCATTATCCGCCGCGCCATTGAGCAGGGACCCAGAGTCCTCTTCAGAAAGCCGCCATGCCCGTTCGCCTGGACCGACAGAGCGCCGATTTCGACCAGCGTTTCCGCGACTTCCTGGCGGCCAAGCGCGAGGTATCGGCGGACGTCGAGCGCGCCACCCGCGCCATTGTCGACGACGTGGCGGCCCGCGGCGATACGGCGCTGCTCGAGGCGACCAAGAAGTTCGACCGGCTCAAGATCGACGCCGCCGGCCTGCGCATCACCGCCGCCGAGATCGACGCGGCGGTCGCGGCCTGCGACCCCAAGACCGTCGAGGCGCTGAAATTCGCGCGCGACCGGATCGAGACCTTCCATCGCCGCCAGCTGCCCAAGGACGAGCGCTTCACCGATGCCGCCGGCGTCGAGCTCGGCTGGCGCTGGAGCGCGGTCGATGCGGTCGGGCTCTACGTGCCCGGCGGCACCGCGGCCTATCCGTCCTCGGTGCTGATGAATGCGGTGCCGGCCAAGGTTGCCGGTGTGCCGCGGGTCGTGATGGTGGTGCCGGCCCCGGACGGCAAGCTCAACCCGCTGGTGCTCGCGGCCGCCGATCTAGGCGGCGTTTCGGAGATCTACCGCGTCGGCGGCGCCCAGGCGGTCGCGGCGCTGGCCTATGGCACCGCGTCGATCGCGCCAGTTGCTAAGATCGTCGGGCCCGGCAACGCCTATGTCGCCGCCGCCAAGCGGCTGGTGTTCGGCAAGGTCGGCATCGACATGATCGCCGGACCCTCCGAGGTGCTGGTCATATCAGACGACACCGGTAATGCCGACTGGATCGCGGCCGATCTCCTGGCGCAGGCCGAGCACGACGTCAGCGCGCAATCGATCCTGATCACCGACAGCGCGCGGCTCGCCGCCGATGTCGAGCGCGCGGTCGAGGCGCAGCTTGCGACGCTGCCGCGTGCGGCGATTGCGCGCGCCTCGTGGGACGATTTCGGCGCCGTCATCAAGGTGGCGAAGCTCGACGACGCGGTCGAGCTCGCCAATGCGATCGCGGCCGAGCATCTGGAGATCATGACCGCGGACGCCGAGGGCCTGTCGAAAAAGGTCCGCAACGCCGGTGCGATCTTCCTCGGGGCCCATACCCCGGAGGCGATCGGCGACTATGTCGGCGGCTCCAACCACGTGCTGCCCACCGCGCGCTCGGCCCGGTTCTCCTCGGGCCTCGGGGTGCTTGACTTCATGAAGCGAACCTCGATCCTGAGGTGCGGGCCGGATCAGCTTCGTGCGCTCGGGCCCGCCGCGATGACGCTCGGTCAGGCCGAGGGTCTCGATGCCCATTCACGTTCCGTCGGATTGCGCCTCAACCTCTCATGAACAAGCCACCAGACGACGAGGATTCCAACAATCGCATCGTCGCGGTGACGCTCGACGAGGAATCGATCGGCCGATCCGGGCCCGACATCGAGCATGAGCGGGCGATCGCCATCTACGACCTGGTCGAGCAGAACCTGTTCGCGCCTGAAGGCGCCGAGGCCGGGCCCTACACGCTGCATATCGCGATCACCGGCAACCGCCTGATGTTCGATATCCGCAAGGAGGACGGCGCGCCGGTGGTGGCGCATCTGTTGTCGTTGACCCCGTTCCGCCGCGTCGTGAAGGACTACTTCATGATCTGCGACAGCTACTATCAGGCGATCCGTACCGCGACACCGGACAAGATCGAAGCGATCGACATGGGCCGCCGCGGCATCCATGACGAAGGCTCGCGCACGCTGCAGGAGCGGCTCAAGGGCAAGGTGCGCGTCGACTTCGAGACCGCGCGGCGGCTGTTCACGCTGATCACTGTGCTGCACTGGAAGGGTGAAGGCGCATGATCCCGAAAAGTGGGGACCGGTTTTCGGTCGCGACAAACGCAAGCGTTTGCGCGGAGATCATGCGCCAAAACAAGAGGCGCATGATCAGTGAAGCGTTGACTGACGGGGGCGTACCCCGGTCGAAAAAAGCCTGATCGCATGGCAGCGCCAAGCGCGCGCACCCCGCAGGCCGTGCTGTTCGCATGCGCCCACAATGCCGTGCGCTCGCCGATGGCCGAAAGCCTGCTGCAGCACATGTTTCCACAAGGCCTCTATGTCCGCTCTGCCGGCGTCAGGAAGGGCGAGCTCGATCCGTTCGCGGTCTCCGTGATGGCCGAGTTCGGCCAGGACATTTCCGGGCACAAGCCGCAGACCTTCGAGGAGCTCGAGGACTGGGAGGGGCTGAACTTCGACCTCATCATCACGCTGTCGCCGGAGGCGCATCACAAGGCGCTGGATCTGACCAGGACGCTCGCCGCCGATGTCGAATACTGGCCCACCGTCGATCCCACCGGCACCAGCGGCAATCGCGAGCAGAAGCTCGCCGCCTATCGCGAGGTCTGCGACGGCCTCTTGATGCGGATCCGCCGCCGCTTTGCCAAGGCCGCGGCGAACTTGTGAGGGGAAGACGCGGCGTGTTCCGATTCGCGGAATCGCCCCTTGTCGCCAGACTGACAAACAGCTGTGCTTATGGGGCCTTGTCTCCAAGCGGGAGCGCGATTCGCAGCCGGTTCCAAGGTTGTGCATCCATGCCCCATCCGATAGGTTCCGCCCGCGTCCGTCCCCCCGATTCAGCCCAAAAGCCCGCATGCTAGGCCGTCCCAAATTCGTTCTTGCTTCCGGTTCGCCGCGGCGGCTGGCCCTGCTCAACCAGGCCGGCATCGAGCCCGACGCGCTGCGCCCGGCCGATGTCGACGAGACCCCGCGGCGGGGCGAGTTGCCGCGCGCCTGCGCCAACCGCCTGGCGCGCGCGAAGGCGGACGCGGCGCTGAAGTCGGTGCAGCTCGACGACGATCTGCGCGGCTCCTTCATCATTTCCGCCGACACCGTGGTCGCGGTCGGCCGCCGCATCCTGCCCAAGGCCAATCTGGTCGACGAGGCCGCGCAGTGCCTGCGGCTGCTGTCGGGCCGCAATCACCGCGTCTACACCGCGATCTGCGTGGTGACGCCGCGCGAGGCGTTCCGCCAGCGCCTGGTCGAGACCCGCGTGCGCTTCAAGCGGCTCAGCGAGGACGATATCCAGGCCTATATCGGCTCCGGCGAATGGCGCGGCAAAGCCGGCGGCTACGCTGTGCAGGGCATCGCCGGATCCTTCGTAGTCAAGATGGTCGGCTCCTACACCAACGTGGTCGGCCTGCCGCTCTACGAGACCGTTACCCTGCTCGGCGGCGAAGGCTTTCCGATCCGCCACGGCTGGCTCAACGCCGTCGCGGTGTGAGGTTGATTGGGACTAATGTCGGTAGCCGCATAGACAGTGCACCTCTCCCCTTGTGGGAGAGGTCAAATCGATTTGGGTGAGGGGTCTGTCTCCGCGGATAGAGACCCCTCATCCGTCGCGGACGATGTCCGCGCCACCTTCTCCCACAAGGGGAGAAGGGAAGGGGTCTCGTGCGCAACATGGAGCATGCGGCGGCCGGCTTGATTGCCAGACGGTATAGGCTAAGTCCCAGCCATGACCGATGAAGCCCGAACGCCCCCGGCCGCTCCGCGCGCCTGCCCGATCTGCGGCAAGCCCGTCGAGCAGGCCTTCCGCCCGTTCTGCTCGCCGCGTTGCCGCGATGTCGACCTGAACCGCTGGCTGACCGGCCGCTATGTCGTTTCCGGCCGCGAGGACGACGAGGAGGACCCGGAATAGCCAATATTTCCCAACAAGTTGGGGAAATTCCGGAAAGCGGGCCTGCCACGCCGAAGCCTTTGGCGAAGGCGGGTGGACACGGCGCTCCGACCTCTCTATAAACCGCCCGCTCGCTCCGGCCTTTTCGGCCCAGCTTGTATGCCCAGGTAGCTCAGTTGGTAGAGCATGCGACTGAAAATCGCAGTGTCGGTGGTTCGATCCCGCCCCTGGGCACCATCACTTCTACCCACCAAATGTCGGTGGTTCGAGTCCCGATCTCACGCCACATGAAGCGGTATGGAACGCGGTGAACAACCGCGAGCCACTCTCACATGGGTAGGAATCTGGGTAGCGACGAAAACCGAACTGACGTCCTACCCATCCGATTTGTCCGTGGTTCGATTCCCGTTTGCACTTGTGGTGTTCACGCCGCTGAGCAGCTTCGTGCCGCCGTCAGGGATCAACGGGTGGAATGCGCACCAAAGCTCCCAGATTTTCGCTGAAACGGAAGCATACTTCTCTCGTCGTCCAGCAGTGATTGGGTCGAACCACCGGCAGAACTCTTCGTATACGATCGCTTGAACATCCTCCGCTGACTTCGCCGAACCAAGGCGTGGGATGATCGTTCCTGTTTCCGCATCGTATTCGTCTGTATTTTCGTCGAAGTTGATGCCAATGGGATCGGCTTCGAACAATGCGGCTGAAATCGACGCGAATAACGTGCCGTACTCGCGCTTGATCGCATCGCGTTCTGCTTTCGTCGGGACTGTCATGTTACAATCCCCCGCAATTTGGGCCGCCGTTGCGCTCCACAAGGTCGGACCAAAATGGGATGTGCTTGGTTGGTTGGCTCCAGGGACGATGGTTGAACCCAAGAAACTCTCGTTCAAAATAGTCCGTCAAATTGGCTCCGTAGTAGATCACGTCGGCCTGATAGACGGAGAATACGGGGTTGCCTTGCTCGCAGGGTTCTTCCGGCAAATATCGGTGCCCGATTAACGGTATCAACTTCGGCGCACGCGAGACGACTGATCGCAAGATCTCCTTACGAGCGTTTGCGTCGGTTGGCCTCGCTCCCCACTCGGGCCACCACAGGTGATTCTGTTCTACGTCGAACAGAAGTCCCTCAAACGGCCAAGCCAGCGCTCGCCTTATGTCACCTTCGTTCGTCCAATCGTGTCCATTTGCCGGACGTTTCTCTCTTAACAAGGCAATCAGGTCCGGGGGAAACTCCAAACCAAATCGACGTTGGGCGCTATCAAGCTCAGCCTGTGTGTAGCCCTTGAGCCATTGCACCGAAATCATCGCTCTTCACGCCGCTGTTGGTGCTTCTTATCCATTTGTGATGGCTTCCTATAGTCGTGAGTCTCCAGAAGTGCACCATAGCGCACCACTGCAACTCACGCTTGTCTGGGTAGGAAGCTGGGTAGGTAGTTTTCGTTCGTCTGAATTTCGTTGCGGTATCAATTGCTTAGGAGATCAGTTATGGTCGGCCCCTAGGCACCATCCCCCTCGATGCTAACGTAGCCCGCAGATTCGCCGCATAGATGCTTGTCCCGGCGTAGCCCGAAGGGCGAAGCCGGATGGTTCGATCCCGCCCCTGGGCACCATTTGCGTACAAAATCGCGAACATTTCCGTTCGCGCGGACTCTAACATCGCGCGCTTCGTATTTTTCGAAATTTCTCGGGACGTGTGTTGGTCGAAGGCTCCGATGATTTGCCGAACGAGGATCTGGCTGGGATCATCACCGGTCGGCTGAGTAACGGCACTCGCTGAAACTACGTCATCAGGCGCGGCAAGCCAACGCCGTGAAGAGGTAGGGCGCGATCAAGCGCCCGACTGCTACGCTTCCTTTGCCATCCGCTCCATTGTCAGCCTGTAGAGCATGTCGTGCCCGGACATCGCGTCCGCGACGAAGCGATCGAAGGATTGCAAGAGGGGAGGGTTGAGCTCGACCAGGCTTCCGCCGCGCCCGGAAAGAGTGACGTCGCCGTGTTGCGCGGCGTCTTCCAGCAGCGATCGCACGTGAGTCCGTGACACGCCGAACCTTTTGCCGATATCCGCATAGGTGAGGCCCGCGTCACCTTCCTTGGCGGTCATCTGCATCTGTACGAGCTTGATCAGCACCAGCATGCCGGCATCACGAGTCATGAACCGCATCACCTGTGGATGGCTCGCCATGATCTCTGCGCCCTTGCTGGAAAAATCCAGCGCGACCAGCCGGTGGACGCGCTGGAATGCGACATCGCGCGCCACCGGCTCGCGATAGCCGCGCTCCGGAAACATCACGTGCAGCGGCGCGTAGTGATAGACGAGCCACTCCCGGTCGATCGACATCATCTTCGGCGTCGGCTTGAGGATGCGGATGCGTCCGTCCTGCTCGGAAGGGAGCTGTTCGACATATCCGAGCTGGATGAAGCGGGACAGCAGCGCATCGACCCGGCGCTCACTCGACAGCCCGAACGTCTTCAATTCGTCCTTGAGACGGCGCGGCGTCGGCCAGGTCGCCCGGTCGGCCACGTCATGGCTGAGATGAAGGCTGATGATCAGGTTGAACGTCACCTGCCGCATCGCCTCAACCAGCAGCCGGCTGTGATAGGCATCGCCCTCGTGCAGTGCAATCACCCCATCGACAAAGGCCATGCGGCCGATGGCGAAGCTCGGATGCGTGAGAATCTCGTTAGGGGTGAGGATGGCGCTGGCAACGGACGGGACGGGAGAGGACATGGGTGGCCTTTGCGGCTTTGTGCCGCAACTTTCAAGCGGGACGTTGCACGAATGTTGAGCAGGTGGGGGCCTGAAACAACGCGGGATACCGCTATTTGCCGGCAATTTTCTATTCCCTGAAGGGACTAGAGGACTTCGCGCCACACTCCGGCGATTTCGTCGCCACAAAAACGGAACAATTTTCATGGACCCACCGGTAGCCCTCGACCGCTGATAGCTTGGCCCTCGGCTGCCTCGCGCTCCGCCAATGGATGCGCGCACGGCCGGCTGTGGGGTGGGGTGAGTATGTGGACTGAGAGAACGCGCGCGCTGCGAGCGCTGCTGGCCGGCGTCGTGGTGATCTGGGCTGCACCGGTGATGGCCGCACCGGTGGCGGACGCGACCTGGAGCACCACGCCTGGTTCTGGCGATTTCAACACAGCGACGAACTGGAACCCGAATTTCGTGCCGACCGGCACTGCCATTTTCGACACGTCGACGATCACCAGCCTGTCGTTCTCGGCAGCCACCCAGCTCGGCGGCTTCACCTTCAATCCCGGCGCGTCGGCCTACAGCTTCAGCAACAACCAGACTTTGGTCTTCACCAGCGCCGGCATTGTCATCAACGGCGGCAGCGCCTTCATCAGCAACAACCCGGGCGGTATCCTCC
The DNA here is from genome assembly GCF_040446015.1 of Bradyrhizobium sp. INPA03-11B. Classification (NCBI taxonomy): domain Bacteria; kingdom Pseudomonadati; phylum Pseudomonadota; class Alphaproteobacteria; order Hyphomicrobiales; family Nitrobacteraceae; genus Bradyrhizobium; species Bradyrhizobium sp. INPA03-11B. Next base: position 89,556 of record NZ_JASGSR010000017.1, on the reverse strand, counting down.
AGTTTTCCAACGCCAGCACGGCCGGCAGCGCCGTTATCACCAACGCCAGCGGCGGCGGCCGCGGCCTCGTTTTCACTGACAACAGCACGGCGGGCAATGCGGTCATTACCAACAGCAGTGCCCTCGCATTCCTGGGCGCCGCCACGGCCGGCGGTGCCAGCATCACCAACATCGGCACTGGCGGTGTTTTATTCCTCAACACCAGCACGGCCGGCAACGCCGTCCTCACCAACAGCAATGCCGGCACCTTCGATTTCTCCAGGAGCAGTGGCCCCAACAACGACCACAAGGTTTCGGCCGGCTCGATCGCGGGCGGCGGTAACTTCTACCTGGGCGCCGACCAGCTCACCGTTGGCGGCAACAATCTGAGCACCGTGGTCAGCGGCGTCATCAGCGACTGCGGCGGCGGCTCTGACTGTTTCAATCGCGCCCACCCCACCGGCGGGTCGCTGGTCAAGATCGGCACCGGCACGCTGGGGCTGTCTGGTATCAACACCTACACCGGCGGGACCACATTTGGCGGTGGTGTGGTCAGCATCAGCGCCGACTACAATCTCGGCGCTGCTTCGGGCGCGCTGACCTTCAATGGGGGTACTCTGCAGCTCGGCGGCAGCCTTAACCTCGCCATCACCCGCGCGATCACGCTCAACGCCGGCGGCGGGACGATTGATACCAATGGTTTCAATATGGTCATCGCGCAGTCGATCGACGGCATCGGCGGCCTGACCAAGTCCGGTGCCGGCATCCTGATTCTGGCCGGACAGAACACCTATACCGGTGCCACCGCCGTCGACGGCGGTGTGCTCGACGTCAAGGGCTTAATCAATACGGCGAGCGGAGTGACCGTCAACAGCGGCGGCACGCTCGAGGGCACCGGCGTGGTGAGCACGGCCACCGTCAACAACGGCGGCACACTGGCCCCCGGCAACGCCGGCACGCCGGGCGAAATCGTGCCGGGCGAAAGGATGACGATTTCCGGCAATCTCGCGTTCCAGTCCGGCGCGATCTATCTGGTGCAGCTCAACCCGTCAGCGGCGAGCTTCGTCAGCGTCGGCGGCACGGCGACGCTCGGCGGCGCCACGGTGAACGCCATATTCGCGAGCGGCAGCTATGTCTCCAAGCAATACACCATTCTGACCGCGGGTGCGGTGAGCGGCACGTTCGGCTCGTTCGTCAACACCAACCTGCCGGCGAATTTCCACGACAGCCTGAGCTACGACGCAAACAACGTCTATCTCAATTTGGCCCTCAACTTCGGCATTCCGAACAGTCTCAACGGCAACCAGCAGGCCGTCGGCAACGCCCTGACCAATTTCTTCAACTCGACCGGCGGCATTCCGATGACCTATGCGATGCTCACGGCGTCGCAGTTGTCACAGGCCTCGGGCGAGCTCGGCACGGGCTCGCAGCAGACCACGTTCCAGGCGATGGGCCAGTTCATGGGCCTGCTCACCGATCCCTTCACGAACCGCACGGGCGGCGCCAATGCGACGCCGGGCGCGACCGGCTATGCCGACGAAGAACTGGGCTACGCCAGCAAGCGCGATGCCTATGCGATGTTCACCAAGGCGCCGCCAGCAAAAGTCTATGATCCACGCTGGAGCGTGTGGGCCGCCGGCTATGGCGGCTCGCAATCGACCAGCGGCAATGCGGTGGCCGGCATGAACGACACCACCAGCAGCATCTACGGCACGGCCGTCGGTGCGGACTATCTGTTCTCGCCGAATACGATTGCAGGCTTCTCGCTCGCCGGCGGCGGCACCAACTTCTCCGTGGCTGGTAGCGGTAGCGGCCACTCCGACCTGTTCCAGGCCGGTGCCTATGTGCGTCACACGCAGGGAGCTGCCTACGTTTCCGCCGCGCTCGCCTATGGCTGGCAGGACATCACAACCAACCGCACCGTGACCATCGCCGGTATCGACCAGCTCCGTGCCGAGTTCAATGCCAATGCGTATTCCGGCCGCGTCGAGGGCGGCTATCGCTTTGTCGCACCATGGGTCGGCGGCATCGGCATCACGCCTTATGCGGCGGGCCAGTTCACCACCTTCGATCTGCCCGCCTATGCCGAGAGCGTGGTATCGGGATCGCCGGCTTTTGCGCTGGCTTATGGTGCGAAGGATGTCACCGATGTGCGGAGCGAGCTCGGCTTCCGCACTGACAAGTCCTTTGCCGTGCCAAACGGGGTGCTGACGTTGCGCAGCCGTTTCGCCTGGGCGCATGATTTCGATCCGAGCCGCGCGGTCGCCGCGACATTCCAGGCGCTGCCCGGTGCGAGCTTCGTCGTCAACGGCGCGGCGCAGGCCAGCGACTCAGCACTGACGACGGCATCGCTCGAAATGAAATGGATGAACGGCTGGTCGGTGGCCGCGACGTTCGAGGGTGAGTTCTCCAGCGTCACCACTTCCTATGCTGGCAAGGGTGCGCTCCGATGCGCGTGGTAAGTCCGCTTCCGGGTCCGGAACCGGAAGTCCGACCCTGGACTAGACTAATGGCTGCGATCCCGCCACTGGGCACCATGACTTCTAGCCACTCAATGTCGGTGGTTCGATTCCCCTACCCATCCGGTTTGTCCGTGGTTCGATTCCCGTTTGCGTTTGCGGCGTTCACGCCACTAAGCAGCTTCGTGTCGACTGCAGGGATCAAGGTGTGGAATGCGCACCAAGGCTCCCAGATTTTTGCCGAGCATCGCGTTCTGTCTTCGTTGGGATAATCATGCGGCGGTCTGATCAAGCGTGCGGGCGGTTTGCCGCGATCGAAGGTAGCCGCCGAATGCGCCGAGTGCGGGGCTCAGAAGCAAATAGAGCAAGTGCAGCCAAAAGTGACCGATGCCGTTGACGAGGGTAAAAATACCAAAGCTCGTGCAGAGGATCGACGAGAGCGCCCCGTTCAGGATTTCCTCATGCTTAGCGATCCTTGCCGAAACGTAACCGCCAAGGATTGAGCAGAGCCCGCCCAGGATGCTCGACGCTGCAAGAAAGACGTGACTTCTCTCGAAGGCCTCCTGGATGGACCCCGGGCCAGGTGGTGATCCCGTCGGCGGCGAAGCCAGGACGTAGATCATCACAGGCACCATCACGACATTCGAGGTGACGATGTCGACGACGTTGCCGATTGCAACACCCTTGAAGGATACGCGCTTCACCTACCGATAGTCCTTGTTGTCGATCATCTTGCTGTCCTTGCCGTCGTCTCCGGCGGTAGGCATGCATTCGACCTGCACGAGGTCGGGATAGAGCTCCCAGGATCGCACCAGGAATTTCCGGCGGACACCGTAGGAGGTGATGACGCAGCGGTTCAGCACCGGGCTGACGGCGGCGGCGACGTAGCCGGGATAGAACAGCGAACCGTGGTGGAGGATGCTCCAGAGCTCGTTGAACCAGGTCGAGCGCACCCGGAAGGTCACGGTATTCTGCTCGGTGCAGGGCAGCGTCTCGCAACCATAGACCTCGTGGACCTCGAGGCCCTCGGTCTGCGAACCGGAGAGGTTCTGCGAATTGGAGAGATACAGCTGCTCATCGTGCCGCACCGTGGCCAGGTACCAGGGCAGGGTCGCCGCGACCGTCACCGCGCCATAGACGAGGTAGCAGACGGCGATCGTCGCCAGGATCATGGTGCCGCCGCGCGCCTTGCTGAATTCCGGATCGCCATAGGCGTCCTTGGCGTAGACGCAGCGCGCCCAAAGCGCGCGGTAGCCGGCGAAGGTCCAGCGCACGAAGCGGTAGATCCGCCAGGTGACCGGCGCGATCAGTTGCAGGTAGATCCATCCGCAGGAGCGGACGAACTGCGACCAGAACCGGCCGAGCATGGTGAGGTCGCGATGGGCGCGCCCGAGCTCGGACTGGTCGTAGGACTTCTTGGCCTCATAGGCCTTGGTCTTGAAGTCGGACAGCGTCTTGTCGATACCGTCCAGCAACGCGTTGGCGTCGTCATGCGGCTTTTCGGTCATGGGGGATCCAGCTCGACGTGAAATGGCGGCTCGTCGCATCGAAGCCGATATCGAGCGTGCCGGTGAAGGCGGGGTCCGCCATCGTCTTGTCGACGATCATGGCCTCGATGCGTTTGATCCGCCCCGGCAGGCCGCGGGCGCCGATCTCGGGCGAATAGGTCTTGTCGCAGAACTCGCGCAGCTCGGCCTCCGGGAAGCGCACCTCGATCGATTGCGCCGCGTAGAAGGCGTTGATGCGCGAGATTTCGCGGAACACGATCTTCTCGATCGTGTCCATGTTGAGCTTGTGGAACAGGATGATGTTCTCGCGCCCCTCGAAGCGGTTCAGGAATTCGGTCCGGAACGCCTTCTTCAGGTCGCGGATGGTGAGTTCAAAGGCCTCTTCCTGGCTCAGATCGCCGGGACCGGTGCCGACCCGCAGCGCATGATCCGCGCCGATGTTGGTGGTCATCGGCATCACCACGTCGCCGAACTCGACCTTGCGGCCGAGATTGTCGCGGCAACGTCCATCGTCGAGGATGTTGAGGCAGATGTTGAAGATGTCGGGGTGAGCTTTCTCGATCTCGTCCCACAGCATAACCTGATACGGATTGGCCCGCACCGAATTGGTCATCTCGCCGCCGGCCGCGAAGCCGTCATAGCCCGGAGGCGCGCCGATCAGCTTGGTGACGTCGTTCTTCTCCATGAACTCGCCCATGTCGTAGCGGTTCAACGCCTTGTCGGTGTCGAACAGCGCTTCCGCCAGCCCCTTGGCGACCTCGGTCTTGCCGACGCCGCTGGCGCCGCAGAACAGGAACGGCAGCGGCCGGTCGGTGCGCCGTCCCCGCCGCCAGACCTTGACCGCGCGATCGACGTGGTCGAGCACGTCGTCCTGACCGAACACGCGCCGCTTCAGCGAGCCGTGCAGGTTGAGCAGCTTGACGGCGTCGTTCTGCTTGAGCTTGGAGGCATCGATGCCGGAGATCAGCGAGAACTCGTCGATCACCATATCGGCAGTGAACAGCAGCCGATCATTGATCTCCTTGGTGACGGCCTTGTACCTCACCCGATTCTCGTCGACGGCCGCCTGGGTCCGCGCGATCTCGCCGCGCAGCTGGAGAATCTCGGGGGTCGCATAGCCGGACGCCCTGGCGATCAGGTCGAAGTCGGCATCGCCGGCGGAGACCTTGCCGGCAGGCTCGTCGAGGTGCCGCTTCTTCTCGTCGTCCTCGAGGGTGCGCAGTTGCGCCTCCATATGCGCGATCGACTTCTCGCCCTCGCGTTGCGCCGCGTAGTAGCCCTTGATCCTGGCCTGGTATTCGGCGAACTCGGCCTTGTGGCGCGCGATCGCGGCGCGCACGGCGGCGGCCTTTGCCTCGCTGCCGGGCGGGGCTCCGTTGGCGGTGAGACGCGCCAGCTCCGCCTCGAGCTCCGCGAGCAGCGGCGGCGTCGAATGCGCCCGCAGCAGATAGCGCGCCATGCCGCGATCGAGCAGGGTGCGGGTGCGCGCGGGCTGCGCCGCGGTGAGCCCGGTGTCGAGCGAGCGATACTTGCTCGTCATGTCGATGGCGGCCTTGACCGCCGCCGGATCGATCCGGACCTCGTAGCTTTCCTCGAGATCTTTCGCGCCGTGCAGCGCGATCTCCTCGAGCTCGACGCCGGCCGGCTCGGTCAGATCCATCAGCGTGAAATGATCGCGGAAATCGGAATGGCACTTGAGGACCTGGGTAAGGTCGGCCTCGCGCACCTCGAGGAAGACCTGCGTCTTCTTCGCCTTCACCATCGCCGTCAACGCGTTGACGATGTGCATCAGCCCGCTGTTGCGCAGCGCGTCGATCAGATCGAGCGTATCCTCGACAATCAGGACGCTGTCGGGGGTGCGGTTCAGGATGGCGAAGATCGCCTTGAACTGCTTGACGATGGCGTCGTTGTCGCCGAGGCCGAACAGGCCGTCGGTGTCGAGCCAGAACAGCCGCTTGTTGACGATGTCGAACGGCGCGTCGGCGTCGGCCTTGCGGGCTTGCAGAGCCAGCGCCAGCGTGGTGATGCCGACGCCGCTCGGGCCGGAGACGATCACGCTGTTGGCTTCCATCCGCGTCAGGATGGTGCACAGTTCCTCGAACTTCTCCGCGCGGCCAACCAGCTTGAAGTTCTTCCGGTTGGCGAGCATGTCGCTGCCGGTGATCAGAAAGTTGTCGGCCATGGGGATGTCCATCGGTCAGGCTGCACGCGGGAAAGGCCCCGACCGGCAGTGCCGGTCCGGGAAGCAAGCTCAGATCTGCCCGAACGTGATCTCCTTGTCGTCGACCGGCTTCGGCGCCGCGGCAGCGGCCGCCGCGCCGGGTTCCTTGGCGTCCATGCCGATGCTCTCCTGCAATCGCGCACGGACCGTGGCGGTGACGTCGCTGAGCTCGCCGAGCCGGCTCTGGATGTTGGAGAGCCCGTCTTCGCGCAGCTTGTTGGCGGCCTGCAGCGATTCGGCGATGTTCGACATCGACTCGACCTTCTCCATGATCCGCTTGGACGCCTCGTCGACCTGCAGCGCCTGACGGATCACCTCCTTGTTGGCGACGTCGTCGGTCACCGCGTTCATCGCCCGCATCGAATCCCGCACGCTCTCCGAGGCCTCGTTGAGCGCCGAGTTGTTGAGCGCCTGGATGGTGGTGTTCAGGCTGGTGGCGACGCTGGCGATGCCGTCGCTGGAGAGCTCGCGCAGATTGACGTTCTGCTTGCCGAGGGCGTCGTGGAACGTGTTGGCGTCGACCGCGTCCTTTTCGAGATCGGCCACGGTCTTCTTGGTGCCGCGCCCGCTGTCCAGCAGCGCGGTGACGTGGCGCTCGAAATCGTTCTTCTTCCGCTCGCGCTCGAGGCGGGCAAGGGTATCCTCGCCCTCGCGCGCGGTCGACAGCGCCTGCACCTTCTCCTTGTTCGCCGTGGAGGCGAGGTCGATGCCCTTGTCGAGGATCGCGACCACGGTGATCATCTGCGAGTTGATCTTGACCAGCTTATCGGCCTGCCCCTCGATCCCGCCGAGCTCGTCGCGCAGCTCCGAGACCGTGACCTGCGACTTGTCGATGTAGTCGAGCGCGGCCTTGATAATGCCCTCGACGCGCTTGACGTGCTCGGGGCCGGAGATGTCGAGCATCTTGCGGACCTGCTCCTTCTCGGCCTTGAATTTGCCCTGCTTGGCGTCGTGCTCGGCCTTCTCCGTGATGATCGCCTGCGCCTTGTCGCGATAGGTCTTCAGAGTTTCGATCAGCTTGGCGATCAGGAGCTCCTTGGCGGCGATTTCGGCCTGCGCGGATTTCTTGATGCCGCCGAACAGGCCGGTCTGCGTCTTCAGCTTGGCGATATCGCGCTCGAGCATCTCCTTGTCGGAGGTCGCCTGCCGCGCCTGGGATTCGACCTCCGAGGTACGGCGGTCCCAATCGGCCTCGCGCTTGCGATCCTCCTCGATCTCCGCGAAGGTATCCAGCACGACGTTGTCTCCGGCGGTACGCAGCGTGTAGAGCGCATCGAGATTGTCGACCAGCGGCCGGATCATCTCGCGGAAGTCCAGCACGCCCTTGTTCATGTCGGCGAAGGTCTGCTTCATCTTGGCGAAGACAGACGTCGACGACAGCTCGATCAGCTTGCGTTGCATCAGCGTGCGCTGTTGCGCCAGATATTCCTTGTAGGCCTCGAGCTGCTTGACCGGAGCCTTGCACTCTTCGGCAAGGTCCGGCGAGAGCAGGGCGCCGATCTGGCGGCTGCGCTCCTCCGGCGTGACTTCGGGATTGAAGACGATCTTGGCCACGGGATTGGCGGTGATGTCGACAGGCGCGGCCTGCGTTGCCTGCTTCGGCGCCATCCGCGCCTTGATGGCCTCGTTGACGGCGGTCGATTCCGCGAGTTTCGGGGATGCAGAGGTAGACATTGCAGTCGTCTCCAGGTGGGGCGACTCCGAAACGGAGCCGCATGTGCAGCGCGGGCGTTCAGGCCGCGTTGCGGGAAATCGTGCTTGGACAGCTCACATGAAAATTCCGGCCGGCGCGGAAGCTAGATGCGACTCCTCAGTCGCACAACCATAGGGAGGTGCAATTAGAACGTTTAACCAAACGAAGTCGCAACATTGTGTACGCATCGTTTTATGATTGCTGAGAGTTTCAGCCCGGCGGGAAGCTCATTGTTGATGGCTGTTTTGTCGCTTCATGCCCGTTCTGGTTCGATTGAATCGTAGTAGGCCTGTTCTGGATCGATGCGAGGGGGCTTGGCATCGGACGCTAAAGGAGATGCGCCCTCTGGTTGACGCGCGCAAGGCGCACACGGCGATTTGAACTCTCAACCCCTAGTACCCCTCAGATTCCATAAATGCCAAGGGTTTAACTATTTGAATTGTTGTCTGAAATTCCGCTGGCTTGGAGCGATGCTGCACGGTTCCTGACCCCACAGTACCAAACCCTAGAGCCGATTCCTTCTCGGCTGGATCCGGTACGCTTCGCGCTCGATGCCGGCGGCCACCAGCGGCGCCTTGTCGGCGGCGATCGGCGGGGAAAACACGAAGCCCTGCACGAGGTCGCAATCGAGCCCGCCGAGCACGTCGATCTCGGCCGGCAACTCGGCGCCCTCGGCCACGACGGTCATGCCGAGCCCATGCGACAGCGCGATGATGCCGCCGAGCAGTTTGCGCTTCTCCGGCGCGGTGGAAATGCCATCCACGAAGGCGCGGTCCACCTTCAGGCAGTCGAAGGGCAGGCGCGTCAGATAGCCAAGCGAGGAATAGCCCGAGCCGAAATCATCCAGCGCCAGCCGGGCGCCCAGATCGGAGAGCGCCGTCAGCGTGCGGCTGATCCGCTGCTCGGTATGATCCACGAACAGGCTTTCGGTCAGCTCCAGGCAGAGCAGCTCCGCCGGAAAGCCGGTCTCTGCCAGCGCGGCCGCGACCGCCGTCTCGAAATCCACGTTCCAGATCTGCGCCGGCGAGACATTGACCGAGACGGTGCGCGGCGGCAGCCCGGCATCCAGCCAGGCGCGGCCCTGCCGGCAGGCCTCGCGCAGCACCCACAGGCCGAGATCGACGATGAGCCCGGAGCTTTCGGCGATCGGGATGAACTCCGCCGGCGAGATCGGCCCGCGCTCGGGATGGGTCCAGCGCAGCAGCGCCTCGAAGCCGGTGACGCGGCCGGTCCGCAGGTCGAGCTGCGGCTGGTAATGGGCCTCGAGCGTGCCGGCCTCCACGGCGTGGCGCAGATGCCGGCCGAGATCGAGCCGTTGATCGACCGCCTGGGCATAGACCGGCTCGAACAGCTGGGCCCGGCCGCGCCCGGCCTCCTTGGCCATGTAGAGCGCGAGGTCCGCGTTGCGCACGGCCGTCTCCGCCGTCGCGCCATGCTCCGGCAGGCGGGCGATGCCGATGGTCGCTCCGACGACGGCCTCGCCCTCGGTGAGATCGACCGGGACCGACAGCTTGCCGATCAGCCGGTTGGCAAGTCCGGTCAGCGCGGCGTCGGACATGCTGCGTCCCTCCGCCAGCACGGCGAACTCGTCGCCGCCGAGCCGGGCGATGAAGGCGCGCGGCCCCAAATCCTGCCGCAGCGCTGCCGCCACCTGGATCAGCAATTTGTCGCCGGCGGCATGGCCGAGGGAATCATTGACCTCCTTGAAGCGATCGAGATCGATCAGCAGCAGCGCGCCGCCCCGGCCTTCCACGGTGCAGCCCTCGATCATGGCGGCGAGCTGGCGCGTGAACAGCGCGCGATTGGCAAGCCCGGTCAACGGGTCGCTGTAGGCGAGCTGCTCGAGCTGGCGCTCGGCCTCCTTGCGCTCGGTGACGTCCTGCACGGTGCCGATGATGCCGACGACCTTGTCGTGGGCAACCTCCGCCTTGCAGATGACGGCCAGATCGCGGGCGGTGCCGTCCGCGTGCAGGATGCGCAGGTCCGTGGCCTCGGTCGTGCGGGTGCGGAGCACCCGTTTCTGCACGTCGCGGAAGCGGTCGGCATCGCCGCCCAGGAAACGTGGCCTGATGTTCTCATCGGTCGGCGCGAACGTGTCGGGGTCGAAACCGAGCAGCTGATAGAGCTCGGGCGCCCAGGTCGTGCGGCCGGTGTCCAGCCGGTAGCTCCAGGTGCCGATCTTGCCGAGCCGGTGGGCTTCCTCCAGCGCGCGCGTGCGCTGGTCGAGCAACGCCTTGGCCGCCCTGAGCTGGGTGATGTCGCTGGCCGTGCCGCGATAGCCGAGAAAGCTGCCGTCATCGGCGTAGATCGGCTTGCCGCTGGTGCAGATGCTGACGCGCGAGCCGTCCTTGCCGATCAACGTATAGATGAAGTCACGAAAAGGGCGGTGGGCCTCCATGTCGGCCCGGTGCTGGGCCATGCCCTCCGCGTCCTCGGGCGCATAAGCCAGCTCCCAGCGCGCTTTCCCGCCGGAGGCCACTGTCTGGAAGGCCGCATTGCCGGGAAGCGATTTGGGATAGGGCAGCAGCCGATGGTCGGGGGCGCTTTCCCAGCACCAGTCCGAGGCGGTAGAGACAAAATCAGCCAGCCGTTGCTCGCTCTCGGCGAGGCGGCGCAGCGCGGAGGTTTCCTCCGTGACGTCGCGGACAATGCCGGACACGCGCCGGACCTGACCGCGCGCGTCGAATTCCGGCTCGCCATGCACCACGCAGTCGAGCACGCTGCCGTCGGACCTGCGCAGCCGCGTCTGCACCGCATAAGGCCGCCCCTCGGCCCAGCAGGCTGCGTAATGCGCCTCCAGAACCTTCCGGCTTTCGGGCAGATAGCGCTCGCGCACCGTGGCGATGGGAATGAAGCCGTCGGCCGTCTTGAATTCGTAGAACGAGGCGAATTCGGGCGAGATCCAGACATCGGTCGCGGTGGCACTGTGTGATTCCCAGTACCCCATGCGGGCCATCCTGATGGCGCACCGCAGCGACCGTTCCTCATTCCAGCGTCGACGCGCTACCCGCGTGAGGGCCTGCCCTTGCGGCAGTTTACGAGCGGCCATCGGTCCCCAACCAAAACGCCAGCGTACAATTTACGCGGCAAACTCGTTAGCATATCGCGCGACAACCTTGGAGCGATGCAGGTCACAGTCGGGGGAGCTTCCGCAGATTTGGTATAGTATCGGTGAATCCTGCAACCGGCTTTAGGTATGCGAGGAACTTAACCTGGATGAAACTTTTGTTGCCGCGGTAGCTCAATGCCTTGCTCAATGCCTTGGCATGTCGCGCACGAAGGACGTTTGAAAAATGACCAGGAGATTCAAGGTCGGCGATCACGTCAGCTGGAATTCCGAGGCCGGCCACGTCTCGGGCACCATCATCAGGGTTCACACGCGTGATTTCGATTACAAGGGGCACACGCACCGCGCCTCGGAGGCCGATCCGCAATACGAGATCAAGAGCGACAAGACCGATCATGTCGCAGCCCACAAGGGCAGCGCGCTCCATCCGGCGTAGCAGGGGCGCGGCGTGGCGCTTCCATTCTTCACGATAGGTCATTCGAACCGCAGTCTCGAGGATTTCATCGCTGTCCTCACCGCGGCCGGCATCGAGCGTATCGTCGACATCAGAACGGTGCCGCGCTCGCGAACCAATCCACAGTTCAACAAGGACACGCTTCCCGGTTCGCTCAAGGCCGCGGGCATCTCGTATGAGCATCTGGCCGATCTCGGCGGGCTGCGCGGCAAGGCGCGCAGCGTGCCGCCTTCGGTCAATGGCTTCTGGAGCAACGAGAGCTTTCACAACTACGCCGACTATGCGCTGTCGCCGCAGTTTCACGCAGGCCTGCAGCATTTGCGCGATGAGGGCCACGGGCAGCGCTGCGCGATGATGTGCTCGGAGGCGGTCTGGTGGCGCTGCCACCGCCGCATCGTCGCCGACTACCTGATCGCCGCCGGCGAGAGCGTCGTCCACATCATGGGGGAGGGGCGGCTGGAGCCCGCCCGCCTCACCGAAGGCGCCGTCGTGCAGGGCGATGGGACGGTGGTCTATCCGGCGACGGGGCAACTGGATTTGTGAGGTCTGCGAAGCCCGCGGACGTTGCCCTCGTGCCGCGCACCTCACTCTACGCTGCGCTTCCAATAGCCGGTGCCGAGCTTGCCGGTGATCACGGCAATGCTGTCGCGGACCTCATAGGAGACCTCATAGGAGCCGGCGTCGGTGTAATTCCTCATTCCCTTCAGCGCATGCATTGTCCAGCGGCCGTTGGCGAAGGTGACGGTGCCTTCATGGGCTTGCGCCGAGCGTGGCCTTAACCAAAATCTCCGCCGGAAGTCGGCCACAGCGCCGTGAAGTCTCGTCGGGATGTCGCGGCAGGCTGCCGCCTGGGCCCGCGCGGGGCGGGGGCCACATGCAGCTTGAAAGCTTCGACGTCGTCGTGGTGGGCGCGGGCTTTCACCTGGAACGGCGCCTATGGCACGCAGTTCTTCTGCGATCCGAAGGAACGCCTCGTCGTGGTGGTCGGAACCGCAGCGCCCGGCGAGCTGCGCAAATATTATCGCGAGAACGTGCAGGACATCGTCTACGGCGCGATGGTGAAGTGAGGAGCCTTCGCTCTCCGAGTGATCGACACGTGACGAACACAAGAAAGCCCATCGCTCAGGGCGAGCGATGGGCTTCGAATATGACTGGTTACCATGCCCGGTAGTACGGGCCGGTCAGGGTGCCGTTATTGTTCCCTTCAGGGCCGACATCGCCCTGCGTCGAACTCGGCGTTGGATGGTTGCTGCCGTTGAGGCCGTACCAGCCCGGTTCCGCCTGATTGTACATCACGTATGGCTGGGCATACGGCTGAGCGCCGTACCGCGGGCCGCCGTAGTAGCGGTAACCGGGGTTTCCATACGGATAATAGCCCTGCGCGAACGCACCTGCCGTCGTTGCGATCAGCGATGCCGCGGCCAAGGCGAGGATCTTGGTGTTCCGTTGCATTCATACACTCCTTGCTGGTGTCGCGACCAACGACCGCGATGGAGTGAGTGTTCCTGATCCGCCATGCGGGTCGCGCAGGTGAAGCTGCGCGAGCGTGGGATCAGGATTTGGTGAGGGGGCTTGCGCTCTGAGAGGCCGGCGCATCGATCTGCCCGGTAGAATGCATCCGCGGCCGGCCCGCTATGCTTTTCTGGCTATAGCGGCACACAGCCGAGCTGCACTCACGCAGCGTCGAGGACCGGGCGGTTCGTAAAAGGAAGCCCGCCGACCGGGGCGGGCGAGGTCTCAGGGAGGAAAACGCTCTGACAAGGGAGCGTGCAGGCAGTCTCCTCGATTCGAGTGCGGCTGCGAAGATCGTATAACTACTGTCATCAGGGCCGGCATTATGCGAATGCTGCTGCGGGCCGCGGCCGGCCGGCAAGGCAATAACAAGGCGCAATAACCGGCGCGAATAACAGGGGAAGTTCATGAGCACGTCTGGAGTTTTTGCCCGCGTCGTCGCGGCGATCGGGGCCGGTGCCGTGGCGTGGCGGCGGATGCAGGGCGCGCAGCCCGCGCCCGCCTGGGGCAACGCGCCGCAGATTCCGGCGGCGAAATCGCAGGGCGCGATCCCGACGCTGAAGATGCCGACCGCCAGGGGCTGGGACAAGGGCCAGCTTCCGACCGCAGCGCCCGGGCTCAAGGTCAACGCCTTCGCGGCCGGGCTCGATCATCCGCGCTGGATCAACGTGCTGCCGAACGGCGACGTGCTGATCGCCGAGGCGACGCAGATCGCAGGCACGCCGCGCAGCGTGTTCCACTATGCGATGCAGGCGACGATGCGGCGTGCCGCAGCGCTCGGCGTCAGCGCCAACCGCATCACGCTGCTGCGCGACCGCGATGGCGACGGTGTCGCCGAGAGCCGCGGCGCCTTCATGGAGGGATTGCGCCAGCCGTTCGGCATGGCGCTGATCGGCGACACCTTCTATGTCGGCAACACCGACGGCGTGGTCGCGTTTCCCTACACCGCAGGCGCCGATCGCATCACGGCGGAGGGACGCAAGCTCGTCACCTTCAAGCCCGACGGGCACTGGACGCGTAGCCTGCTGCCGAGCGCCGACGGCAAGAAGCTCTATGCCGGCGTCGGCTCGCTCACCAACATTGCCGAGAACGGCATGGCGGTCGAGCAAGGCCGCGCCGCGGTCTATGAGCTCGATCTCGTAGCCGGCACCAGCCGCATCTTCGCCGGTGGCCTGCGCAATCCGGTCGGGCTCGCTTGGGAGCCGAACACGAATGTGCTGTGGACCGTCGTCAATGAGCGCGACGGCATCGGCGACGAGACGCCGCCGGACTATCTGACCTCGGTGCGCGACGGCGGCTTCTATGGCTGGCCCTATTGCTACTGGGGCCAGACGGTGGACGATCGCGTGCCGCAGGATGCGGCGATGGTCGCCAAGGCGATCCAGCCGGACTACGCGCTCGGCGGCCACACCGCCTCGCTCGGCCTGTGCTGGATGCCCAAGGGCACGCTGCCCGGTTTCCCCGACGGCATGGTGATCGGCCAGCACGGCTCGTGGAATCGCTCGACGCTGTCGGGCTACAAGGTGGTGTTCGTGCCGTTCGAGAATGGCCGCCCTTCGGGGCCGGCACGCGACATCCTGTCGGGCTTCCTCGCGCCCGACGAGAAGGTCTCCTACGGCCGACCGGTGGGCGTCGCGCTCGGTCCTGATCGCTCGCTACTGGTCGCTGACGATGTCGGCAACGTGATCTGGCGCGTCACGGGCGCGTAGCGCTTCAACGCGGCTTGCCGATCGACTGCATGAAGTTGCGGTCGGCCTCCGGCTGCGTGTCGGTCCAGGCCGGCTCGTCGCCGGGTTCGGGCAGCACATGCCCGAACTCGATCATCTGCCGCGGCTGCAATTCGTTGAGATAAACCCAGACCGCGCGCGTGCCGTCGACGTCGGCCGCTGCTCCGATCGCGTCGGCCATCAGCCGGATCATCCGCGTCTTGTCGACCGCGGCGCGGCCGGAGCGGATGTGGCCGTAGACGAAGATGTGGTCATGCGCGACCGGAACGCCGCCCATGAACCAGTTGCCGGGGGCGACCTCGTTGAAGATCACCTGCGCGAAATAGCTCGGTGCGCCCGTCACCTCGGCATGGATCCGGGTGATCTCGTCCGCGATCCGGCTCTTCTGCGCCGCCGTCAGGCGGCCCTGCGCGCTGCTGCAGAAATAGGTTGGCATCGGCGTGACCCCGGCTGGATGTCGATGCGGTCGAGCTTCCGCACAGCGATCGGCGTCGTCAAGCAGGGATCACGCGTCGTCGGCACGCGTCAGCGGCTCAGGAAGTCGCGGATGCTGTGGGCAATCTCGGCGGCATGGGTCTCCAGCGCGAAGTGGCCGGTGTCGAAGAATTTGACGACGGCCTTCGGAATGTCGCGCTTGAACGCCTCGGCGCC
Organism: Bradyrhizobium sp. INPA03-11B; assembly: GCF_040446015.1. Taxonomy (NCBI): domain Bacteria; kingdom Pseudomonadati; phylum Pseudomonadota; class Alphaproteobacteria; order Hyphomicrobiales; family Nitrobacteraceae; genus Bradyrhizobium; species Bradyrhizobium sp. INPA03-11B. Next base: position 74,285 of record NZ_JASGSR010000017.1, on the reverse strand, counting down.
CGGCGGCAGGAAGAACGGATCGTTCTTGCCCCACACTGCGAGGAACGGCGGCTGGTGGGTGCGGAAGTAATTCTGAAAAGCCGGGTAGAGCGCGACGTTGCTCTTGTAGTCGCCGAACAGGTCGAGCTGCACGTCATGCGCGCCCGGCCGCGCCATGTAGTAATTGTCGAGGTTCTGCCCATCAGGCGACACCGCCGCCGGATCCAATGTGCCGTGGGTGTACTGCCAGCGCGTGGTCTCCGGTGTCAGGAACGCGCGCAACGCGTCGCGGTTCGCCTGCGAAGGATCCTGCCAATAGGCCTTGATCGGCGTCCAGCCCTCGCTGAGGCCTTGCTCATAGGCATTGCCGTTCTGCGAGATGACCGCCGTGATCCGCTCCGGATGCTTGAGCGCCAGGCGGAAGCCGGTCGGCGCGCCATAGTCGAACACATAGACCGCGTAGCGATCAAAACCGATCACCTCGGTGAAGCGGTCGATCACGCCGGCGATGTTGTCGAACGTGTAGTCGAACTTGTCGCGCGGCGGCATGTCCGACTGGCCGAAGCCGGGCAGGTCCGGCGCCACGATGTGGAATTTGTCCGCGAGCAGCGGGATCAGATCGCGGAACATGTGTCCCGCGCTCGGGAAGCCGTGCAGCAAAAGCAGTTTCGGCGCGCCGGGCGAGCCGGCCTCGCGATAGAACACCTTGAAGCCATCGACATCGGCGGTGCGGTATTTGACGTGGGACATCTGTCACTCCTTGTGGTCGTGATCGTGGTGAAGTTTCGCGACGTCAGGATTTGGTCTGTCTGGCAACTTCGCTGACCGCTTCCCGGATCACGTCGGTGACGAGCCTCGGTGCTGTGACGATCGGCGTATGATCGACGGCGTGTGACCGCACGGTCGATTTCATGCGGGCCGCCATGCTGCGCTGTGTGCCGGGCGCAATCATCCGGTCGTCCTCGGCAACCAGGAACCAGCTCGGAACGTCCTTCCAGAGCGGACGGCCGACCGGAACGGTGACGCAGGCGGGCGAGATCGGCCGCTGCACGGCGGCGAGCACCGCGAGGTCCTCGGACCGCGCGCCCTGCGCGAAGGCCGACGCGAAGGCAGCCTCGGGCAGCCAGATCATTCCGTTGGCGTCGGGCGCGAGCTTGGGCGCGAACGGATGCGGCGGCGCACGATAGAACACGTCGGCAACCGTCTCGCCTTCGTCCGGCGCCAGCGCAGCGACATAGATCAGCGCCTGGACGCGCGGCGAGCGGGTCTCGGCGATCACGGCACCGGCATAGGCGTGGCCCGCCAGCACGACCGGTCCCTCGACCCTGTCCAGCGTGCGATTCAGCGCGGCGACGTCGTCGGCAAGTGAGGTCAGCGGCAGCGGTGCCGCAATGGCCGTAATGCCCTCGGCGTCGAGCGCCGTGATCACCCGCGCCCAGCTCGACCCGTCGGCCCATGCGCCATGGACAAGCACCACGCTGACATCCTTGTTCGACATCGTTCGCTCCCGTTGTTCCCGTAGTAACCTGCAAAATGCCATTTGACAGGTTATGGCGCTTATGATTCGGTGCGCGTAACTTGTCAACAGGCTTTAATCAGGTTATTTGCGGCGACGCCGAAAATCCGTCCAGGAGGACATCACCGTGCAATCCCACCCGCCCGCGATGTTCATCGCCGACAGTTTGGGCCTCGATTTCATCAATTCGATCGCGACCCCGGTCGACACGCCGGTCGACTGGATCTCGGATGGCGACGGCCTGTTGCGCTGGCTCGCGCAGGCGAAGCTGGTGCCTTCGGATGTGCTCGACGAGCTCAAGGCGCGTGCGAAGCCGGGCGAACTCGACGATGCCGCCGGTCAGGCCCGCGATCTGCGCGAATGGTTTCGCGGCTTCGTGCGCAAGCATATGGGCAAGCCGCTGGCGCCGCGGGCGCTCAAGGAATTGGAGCCGTTGAACCGGCTGCTCGAAAGCGATCAGGCGTTCAGCCGGATCGTGCCGCATCGTCATGACGATCATGACGGCTTCGCGCTGGAGCGGACACGGCGCTGGCGCTCGGCCGAAACGTTGCTGCTGCCAATCGGCGAGGCGATGGCGAGGGTGGTCTGCGAGGAGAGCTTTTCAGACATCAAGGCGTGCGAGGGCCCGGCCTGCACGCTGATGTTTGCCGATCACACGCGGGCGCGTGCGCGCCGCTGGTGCAGCATGGCGATCTGCGGCAACCGCGCCAAGCAGGCCGCGCACCGCAGCCGGATAAAGGACAAGGGCTGAGAACCAAATCCAGCAAACGGAGAAGAGTAGGCGACAATCTCGACGACGTCGCCGACCAGCTGATCCGCCGCTATGGCGCCAAAGGGTAACGACCGCTGACAGATTTCGCGGCGGAGGAGGAGGCAACAACCCCTCCAGGCCCGATCGCTCGGAAGCGCATAAAACCGGAATGAAATCCATAGCGGTTCTCAACCATGCCCCTTGAGCCTTCCTCAACTTCCCCGGCCGATGCTTGGCCCGCTGCAGGGATTAGACATGGGATCGACACGGGATCGACAAGGAGCTTGAGCATGCCGGCCAAGGCGCGAACGACCGCACGAACGACCGCGAGCAACGCCACCGCGCAATCGCGCGAGGACATCCTGAACGCGCGGGCCATCAGCACGCTGGGCGCCGGCGTCGTCAACGCGATGAGCGCGGTCGGCGCCGCCGTCATCAAGAAGCACAAGCCGGCGCTCGGCAAGAGTCCGGATTGGTTCTGGCACATGTTCGCGAAATGCGAGGCCAAGGCCGCGCGCGTCGCCGAGCAGGCCGCGCGCGATCCGGAGGCCTGCGGCGATGCCACCTTCATCGAGGTCTATGCCGCGCAATTGCCGAAGCTGATGACGGCGGCGCTCGAGAGCCACGAGAAGGCGCTCAAGGTGAAGTGATGGAGGCTCCCGTCGTCATTGCGAGGAGCTCGCGACAAAATTGCAGAGCAATTTTGCGCTGAAGCGACCAAGCAATCCATCGCTCCGCATGTACGGAATGATGGATTGCTTCGCGGAGCCTGTCATCGGGCGCGCGTTCGCGCGACCCGTTGGCTCGCAATGACGGCTAGATTCCTTCGCAGCCTCTCGGAGGCAGCGGATAGGCACTTGTGACGCAGTAACGCTGACCCGCCCGACGCTGCCGCGACTGCACGCTGCGACCGCGTGTGACGCGTGTCACTGCGGCCACGCGCGCTGCACGCCATTGATAGCGCCATGAACGGGCGATGCCCCGTCAATCATGGAGCTGAAGATGACGTCCACCCTTGCAATCAGCACTTCCGATGACGGCCTTGCTCTGGTGCCGGAGTACGATCAGGCCGCTGCGTCGCTCGTCCCCGCCGACGCAGCCGCCGCGCCGCAGCGCCAGTTCTGGGAGACCGAGCACACCCGGCCTGACTTCCAGCCGTCCAACGATGCGGCGCCCGAACTTGTCGCGGCCACCGATAACTATCTCGGCGAATGCATGCGGCATCCCTATCTGCCGGTGGCTGAGATCCGTGCGCGGCAGTTCGCTCGCATCAAGGAGCTGGTCGAGCTCGCCTATCGCGACATTCCGGTCTACCGCGCCAAGTATGATGCGGCCGGCTTCAAGCCGGAGCATCTGCGCGACTATGACGACATCCAGAAGATTCCGGTCATCACCAAGCCCGAGCTGGTCGCGGCCTTCCCGGACCAGTGCGTCAACAAGAAGTACAAGCCGGAAAACCTGTTTCCGACCCGCTCATCCGGCTCGTCCGGCCAGACCCTGCTGATCCGCGTCGACTATGATGCCGTGATCACCGACACCATCCAGGGCGTCCGCCAGTTCGCGATGCAGAGCGGCGGCAATTACCGCGCCGAGGACCTGCTCGCCCATGTCTATACCGTGCCGTGGTGGTTCGATTCGATCGGCGGCGACTATCCGACCGCGTTCATCTCGAACCTGATCCCGCCGGCGCGCGTCGCCCAGCATCTGCGCTATCTCGGGCCGAAGATCCTGTCGCTCTACCCGTCGAGCCTCGATGCGCTGATGCCGCATGTCGACGAATTCCGTTCCTCGCTCAATCTCGCGGTGACGCATTCGGAATACTCCTCGCGTGCCGCGCGCCAGGAATGGTCGCGCCAGCTCGGCGTGCCCGTGCTCGACGAATATTCCTCCGAGGAGGCGACGCGGATCGCGCTCGAAATGCCCGACGGCCAGTACCACGTCTGCGAGGACACCGTGCATCTCGACGTGCTCGATCCCCTCACGATGGAGCCGCAGGCTCCCGGCCAGTCCGGCATCGCCGTGATCACCAATCTGCTCAACGAGGCGATGCCGTTCATCCGCTACGTGCAGGGCGACTACATCACCCAGCCGGCCAATCCCGCGCCGTCGGATATCAATTGGTCGCAGATCGCGAGCATCGACGGCCGACTCAACGACGCCTTTGTCAACCGCGACGGCCGCAAGGTTCCGGCCGGCAGCATTCTCGATGCGACCTATCGCTGGATGTTCGACTGCAACCTGCATCTGGCGCAGTTCGAGATCGTGCAGCGTGGCGTCGATCTCGTCGAGGCGCGCGTCGTGCTCGGCCAGGATACGCCGCTGTGCCGGTTGCACACCTCCGTCGCGCATCTCGAGGACCTGCTCGCAGCGTGCCTCGAGCATCCGGTCCGGGTGCAGGCCAACGCGCTGCTGGCGTTTCCGCCCAAGGTCGGCAAGCGCCGCCCGATCCGCCGCGAGTTCGACTGATGCAAGCCATCTGGATGGGTGCCATGACACAGTCATTGAACCGCATCGCCGCGATGACGGCGCGCTATTACTACATCCTGCGCTCGTCATCGCTGCGGCTGCTCGAGATCATCTACTGGCCGGCGATGCAGATGCTGGTGTGGGGTTTCCTCTACACCTACCTCTATGACAGCAAGTCGGCGATGGCCTCCACCGCCGGCCTGCTGCTTGGCGCCGTCCTGCTCTGGGACGTGCTGTTTCGCGGCCAGCTCGGCTTCACCTTCACCTTCCTGGAGGAGATCTGGTCGCGCAACCTCGCCAATCTGATGATGAGCCCGTTGCAGCCGTTTGAGCTCGCGGCCTCGCTGATGCTGATGAGCCTGATCCGGCTGGTGATCGGCACGCTGCCGGTGATGCTGCTGACATTCGTGCTGTTCGGCTTCAACGTCTTCGCGATGGGGCCCGGGCTGGTCGCATTCTTCCTCAACCTCGTGCTGACCAGTTGGGCGATCGGGCTCATCGTCGCGGGCCTCGTGATCCGGCAGGGCTTTGGCGCCGAGAGCCTCGCCTACTCGATCATGATCGTGTTGCTGCCGCTGTGCTGCGTCTACTATCCGGTCGCGGCGCTGCCGCTCTGGCTGCACCCGGTCGCCTGGTCGCTGACGCCGACTTATGTGTTCGAGGGCATGCGCGCCGTGCTGCTCGACGGCACGTTCCGCACTGACCTGATGATCGAATGCCTCGCGCTCAATGCCGTCTATCTCGGCATGGGCTTCACCACATTCGTCGCCCTGCTGCAGAGCGCCCGCCACAAGGGCGGCCTGCTCACCATGGGCGAATAAGGGGAGACATCCATGAGCCGCATCGAACGCTTCCTGCCCCGCCGGCACCTGACGTCCATGTCGCCGAACACCACGCCCGCGCAGAACAATGCGCCGGACCGACCCAATCCCGATGCAGCACCAGCGATCGCGGTCGAGGGCCTCTGCAAGCAGTACCGCACCCATTGGGCGGTCGACGATGTCAACTTCGTCGTGCCCAAGGGCTGGACCGTCGGGCTGCTCGGCGGCAACGGCGCGGGCAAGACCACCACCATCGCCATGATCATGGGCCTCGTGGTGCCGAGCTTCGGCCGCGCCATGGTGCTCGGCCACGACATGGCGACCGAGCGTCACAAGGTGCTCAGCCGGATGAACTTTGAAAGCCCCTACGTCGCGTTGCCGGGCCGGCTCACCGTGCGCCAGAACCTGATGGTGTTCGGGCGGCTCTATAGCGTCGCCAACCTCAAGGTGCGGATCGAGGAGCTGATCGAGGATTTCGAGCTCGGCGACGTGCTCGACCGCGTCACAGGTCGGCTGTCCGCCGGCCAGAAGACCCGCGTTGCGGTGGCGAAGGCGCTGATCAACGATCCCGAGGTGCTGCTGCTCGACGAGCCGACGGCCTCGCTCGACCCCGACCGCGCCGAGTGGGTGCGCAGCCGTCTGCGGGCCTATCAGAAGCGCCGCGGCGCAACCATCCTCTTGTCCTCGCACAACATGACCGAGGTCGAGCAGCTCTGCGACTTCGTCGTGATCATGAGCCACGGCCGCATCGTCGCGATGGGACGTCCGGGCGAACTCGCCGAGCGCTTCAAGTGCCGGGACCTCGACGAGGTCTTCATCTATCTGGCGAGGGTGGCGTGATGTCCTCATTTGGTTCTCCGAACGACGGACCGGTGGCGATCCGCAGGGAACGCCGTTCGGACGTGGCGGCGCGAGAGAGTCTGCTCGACGCCGCATTCGGTCCTGGCCGCTTCGCCAAGACCTCGGAGCGGCTGCGCGAGGGCCGCGAGCCTGCGCGCGGCCTCGCGTTTGTCGCGCGCCGTGGCGGCCGCCTGGTCGGCACATTGCGGCTGTGGCCGGTCGTGACCGGCACCGGTCACGCCTGCCTGCTGCTCGGCCCGCTTGCGGTGGCCGAGGAGGCGCGGTGCCTCGGCATCGGCGCTGCGCTGATGCGCCAGGCGCTGCAGCGGGCCAATCTGCTCGGTCATCGCGCCGTCATCCTGGTCGGCGACGCCGCCTATTACGACCGCTTCGGCTTCTCGGCCGCGACAACCGGCACGCTCCGCATGCCCGGCCCCTACGAACGCGAGCGCCTATTGGCCTGCGAGCTGGTGCCGGGCGCGCTGCGCGGGGCGGGCGGCCTGATCGCTCCAGCCAGCCTGCCGCCATCGCGGTTGTCCGGATTGATGGACCGGATCGCCGGCGGCCAGGCCCCGATCGGGCAGCCGGCCTGATCCGGCACCTTTTCCGCCATCGGGGGCCTTTTCCGTCATGGGAAGGCTCTGGGGGCATGGCGATTTGGCCGGTCTTGGCGTAAAGCAGCGCCAAATCGTCATGCGGCTGTGCCGCCTGCCGGGTACGCAGCTTCAGGTCGTCCCGCTCGACGTTCTGCGCCCGGACCAATCAAGGTTTCCCATCTCGTGCCCTTTCCGACCACAAGTTCGCCGCTCGCCCGCGCCCTGGCTGAGCGCAACTACGAACAGCCGACCCCCGTTCAGCTCGCCGTGCTCGCCGACGATGCCATCGGCCGGGACCTCCTGGTTTCCGCCCAGACCGGCTCGGGCAAGACCGTTGCCTACGGATTGGCCATGGCGAAGGACCTGCTCGGCGACGCCGAGCGGTTCGAGCCGGCCGGCGCACCGCTGGCCCTGATCGTGGCGCCGACGCGCGAGCTCGCCCTGCAGGTTCAGCGCGAGCTCGCATGGCTTTACGAACATGCTGACGCGCGCGTCGTCTCCTGCGTCGGCGGCATGGACCCGCGCCGCGAGCAGCGCGAGCTTGCCGCCGGCGCCCACATCGTGGTCGGAACGCCCGGCCGGCTGTGCGACCATCTGCGGCGTGGCCGTCTGGATATCTCGGGATTGCAGGTCGTCGTGCTCGACGAGGCCGATGAGATGCTCAATCTCGGCTTCCGCGAGGATATGGAGTTCATCCTCGAGACCACGCCGGACACGCGCCGCACGCTGCTGTTCTCGGCAACGTTTCCGCGCGGCATCGTCGCGCTGGCCAAGCAGTATCAGCAGCAGGCGTTCCGGATCGAGGTCGCGGGCGACGAAGGCGGACACGCCGACATCGAGTACCGTGCTATCCGGGTCGCCGCCGACGATGTCGAGCACGCGGTCGTCAACGTGCTGCGTTTCCATGAGGCGCCGAGCGCGCTGGTGTTCTGCAACACGCGGGAAGCCGTCAGGCATTTGCAGGCGGCGCTCTTGGAGCGTGGCTTCTCCGTGGCCGCGCTGTCGGGCGAAATGACCCAGAACGAGCGGACCCAGGCGCTGCAGGCGTTGCGCGATGGGCGGTCGCGGGTTTGCGTCGCGACCGACGTCGCGGCGCGCGGCATCGATCTGCCGAGCCTCGATCTCGTCATTCACGCCGATCTGCCGAAGGACCCGGAGGTGATGCAGCATCGCTCCGGCCGCACGGGCCGAGCCGGCCGCAAGGGTGTCAGCATCCTGCTGGTGCCGCCGGCCCGGCGGCGCCGCGCCGAACTGCTGCTGGATCTCGCCGGCATCGATATCGTCTGGGGCACCGCGCCGCAGGCGGACGAGATCCGCAAGCTCGACCATGATCGCCTGCTCAAGGATGCAGTGTTCTCCGAGGAGGCGACCTCGGACGATCTGGCGCTGGCGCAGACCTTGCTCGCCGAACGCTCGCCCGAGGCGATCGCTGCGGCACTGGCCCGGCTCTATCGCGCGCGGCTGCCGGCGCCCGAAGACATCCTCGATCCCGGCGAGGGGCGGGGCCGCGACCGCGGCGATCGCGCCGCGCGCCGCGAGGAGCGTGCCGCCGGGCCGCGCTCGAAGCCCGGCAAGTCTCCGCGCCACGGCATGGAGGAGGCCACGGTCTGGTTCCGCGCCGCGATCGGGCGCCGCAAGAATGCCGAAGCGCGCTGGCTGCTGCCGATGATCTGCCGCCGCGGCGGCATCGACAAGCGCGACATCGGCGCCATCAAGATCATGGATACGACCACCGAATTCGAGATCGCCGCGCGGGTCGCGGATTCCTTCGCCGTCAAGATCAAGCGTCCGGACAAGGAAGACAGCATCCGCATCGAACCGCTGGCGGACGCCCCGCAGGGCGAGGCGCGCGCGGAGAAGCCGGCGCGCAGGCCCAGGCCCGATCCGAGACCCGATCCTTGGCGCGATCAGGACGACGGCGGGCACCGCGCGCCGCGCAGTGACGGACCGCGCGATCACACGGCAGCAAAGCGCCACGGCAAGGCGGATCGCGAGGCCAAAGCGTTTTCGAGGGAAGGTGCGAGCGGTTCGCGCGAAGACCACGCGTCAAAGCGCGACTCCAGAGCCCCGTTCCGATTCGATCGGAACGAAAAGGGTGCGAGGCCGACATCGGGCGATGAGCCCAGGTTCGGCAAGAAAAAGAAGCACCGAGGCAAGGCCGGACCCACGCAGTGGCCGGACGTGTCGGCCGCAAAACCAAAGTTCGGCAAGAAGCCGAAGAAGAAGCGGCGGGGCTGAGCTGCCCTTGGTGTCACGCTAAGTGAGGTGAGCAAGCTGCTCGGGCACCCTCCCCCCTTGCGGGGGAGGGTGGGGAGAGGGGTGGCCACGGGCGAGATCATCGATGTGAGGTCAGCTCGTGCGATTTCGGCTGCGTGTGTTGCACACCTCGACTGAGTGGAGAGAGCTTGCCGTGTGGCACCCCTCTCCCCAACCCTCCCCCGCAAGGGGGGAGGGAACCCTTCCGTCAGTGCGTCCCTTACAACTGCGATGCACTGAGTTGTCCGACGGGCAGCTCGGCAAAACGCGTCGTCAACTCTTCGCGACGATGATGTGCTACGCCACCAGCGCGATCTTCGGCACCGTTGCGAGCACCGACTGGTTGCGGCCGTTGGCCTTGGCGGCGTAGAGCGCCTTGTCGGCGGCTTCGATCAGGTCGGACCATTGCTGGCCGGCGAGCGGCCGCATGCTGGCGACGCCGATGCTGACCGTCGTGATCAACTCGCCCTCGCACCATTGCTGGACCTTGCCACGGATGGTCTCGGCGAGGTTGAAGGCCTCGAGCGCGGTCATGTTGGGCAGCAGCACGGCGAATTCCTCGCCGCCGAAGCGCGCCGGGCAATCGCCGGCGCGGCGCACCGCATCCGAGATGCAGATCGCGATTCCGACCAGCACCTGGTCGCCGGCCTGATGCCCATAGGTGTCGTTGTAGGCCTTGAAATGATCGGCATCGATCATCAGCAGCGCGACCGGCTGGCCGTAGCGGCTGGCGCGGCGCCATTCGCGGTCGATCTCGGCATCGAACTTGCGCCGGTTCTTCAGGCCGGTGAGGGCGTCGGTGGTCGCCAGCTCCTCGAGCCTGTCCTCTGCGTCGCCGCGGCGGACGATCTCGCGCGCGAGCACCAGCGTCGCGCTGAGCACGAACAGGACCAGAAGGCCCATGATCGCGCCGATCCGGATCGCCTCGGTGCGCCAGAGATTGAAGACGGCTTCGAGCGGCTTGCCGACCACGACGTAAAGCGGCCCGCTGCCGCTGCGCCGGACATAGAGCCTCGCCGTGTCGTCGACCGGGCCCTTGCCGGAGAACGCGCCGCCGATCTTCAGGTTCTCGGATTTCCAGTCCAGCTGGTCGGCGAGGTTCTTTCCGATCACGTCGAGATCGAACGGTGTCCGCATGATGATGGTGCGGTCGTTGCGCAGCACGGTGATGGTGTCGCCCGACACGAGGTTCAGGCGCCCGAACAGATCGTGGAAATAGCTGAAGCGGATCGAGCCGACCACGACGCCGAGAAAGCGGCCGTCCTCGCCGACGATGCGCCGGCTCAGCACGATGGCGTAGGCGCCGCGATGCAGCATCGGCCGGCTGATATACAGCCCGGTGTCGGGATGATCGCGCTGGACGGTGAAGTACTCCTCGTCGCTGCGGTTCTCCGGTTGCGGATCGAGGCTCGCCGCGTCGATGGTCAGATCGCCTTTGCTGTCGAACACCTGGATCGCGCCGAAATGCTTTGCGGTGGCGGCGTGGTCGAACAGGATCAGCTGGCGCAGTTCCTTGCTGACGTTGCGGATCTCCGGCATCTCAAGATTGCTGGCGACCGCGCGCAGCGACAAGTCGTAGAGCTCGATGTTGCGGCTGATGTCGGCCTCGATGCCCGACGCCAGATTCTCCAGCGTGCGGCGGGCCAGTTGCTCCTCGCCGCGGCGCATGTCGAACATCACGCCGGCGCAGACCGCGCAGAAGCCGAGGACGGTCGCAATCGACGCAACGACCAGCAGCTTTGCCGATAGCCGCCAGCGCCGCCTTGCGTCGTGTCCCCGTCGAAATGGCATGTCCCGCTCCAAAGCGCCGTCATGCAACGGGAAATCTTGTTGTCGCCTTAAATGGCGACAGCGGCCGCCGAATGGGTTAACGGGTGGTTGCCGGAACCCTGAGCCTTGAGGATGACGTGAACGACTACGACGCGCTGCGGGATTACCTGAAGAAGCAGCATCTGCCCGAATTCGTGCTGACCTTCGAGCAGATCGAGGAGATCATCGACGCGGCGCTGCCGCGCGCCGCGCAGCGCGCGTCGTGGTGGGAAACCCTGCGCAGCCCGCAGGAGAAGATGCCGCAGCGCGAAGCCTGCCTCGAGGCCGGCTACATCGCCACCCGCCAGGCCGACGGCAAGAGCGTCAAGTTCAAGCGCATGCCGAAGCCGCGCTAGCGCGCGATAGCTTTTTTGAATCGGACCGTGGAGCGCCGCTTCACCTCGCCCCGCGTGCGGGGAGAGGTCGGAACGCATCGTCAGATGCGTTCCGGGTGAGGGGAAATCTCCGCGAATGCAGCTATCAGCGTTTACGCGGAGGCGGCCCCTCACCCCAACCCTCTCCCCGTAAGAACGGGGCGAGGGAGCGCACCGTCGTCGCTGTTCGCGCCTTAGCTCGCGGCTTCCAGCCGTTCCTCGGTGAGCAGGCGCGTCGCGGCGTCGGCGTCCATCGGCTCGCCGAAGGCAAAGCCCTGCGCGTATTCGCAGCCGAGCTGGTAGAGCTCGACGGCGTCCGAATCCGTCTCGGCGCCTTCCGCGACCACCTCCATGCCGAGATCGTGGGCCAGTGCGATGATCGATTTCAGGATCACCGGGCGGGTGCCGCGGCTGGTGGTGCGGACGAAGGACTGGTCGATCTTGATGGTGTCGAACGGGAAGCGCTGCAAGTACGCCAGCGAGGAGTGTCCGGTGCCGAAATCGTCGAGCGACAGCCCGGTGCCGAGTTCGCGGATCCGCGCGAGCATTTGGGCTGCGTGCTCCGGGTTCTCCATGACCAGCGATTCCGTCAGCTCCAGCTTCAGCGTGCCGCGTGCCACCGAGGAGCGCGACAGCACGGTGCGGATGTCGTGGATCAGGTCGTGGCGCAGCAATTGCCGCGACGACACGTTGACCGAAGCGAAGATCGGCTCGCGCGCACGCATCGCGCGCTGCCACACCGCGAGCTGGCGCGCGGTCTGGTCCATCACGAACATGCCGAGATCGACGATCAGGCCGGTCTCCTCGGCGACGCTGATGAACTCCGACGGCGACATCCGGCCGAGCTTGGGATGGTCCCAGCGCGCCAGCGCCTCGAAGCCCGCGATCGCGCGATCCTCCAGCCGCACGATCGGCTGGTACAGGATCGTGATCTCCTGCCGCTCGATGGCGCGGCGCAGGTCGCTCTCGAGCGTCAGGCGGTCGGTCTTCCGCGCCCGCATCGCCGGCTTGTAGACGTCGATGCGGTCGCCGCCGATCCGCTTCGAATGATACATCGCAAGCTCGGCGTCCTTGATGATCTCATCGGTCAGCGGCGCCGCCGGGTCGGACAGCGCAAGCCCGATCGAGGCGGTCAGGAAGATCTCGCGGTCGTTGAACGCGATCGGCGCGCGGATGGTCTTGCGGATGGTCTCGGCGAAATTGGTGATCCGCGCCGGGTCCTGCTCGGACAGCAGGATCAGGCCGAACTGGTCGCCGGCCATCCGCGCCAGCGTGTCCTGCGGCTTGAGGATGCGGGTCAGCCGCCGCGCCAGCGTCAGCAGGATGGAGTCGCCGACCGCAATCCCGACGGAATCGTTGACCTGCTTGAAGCGGTCGAGGTCGATCACCATCAAGGTCGGCCGCAGGTTCGGCATGGTCTTGGCGAGGTTCGCCACCGCGCCGAGGCGGTCCATGAACAGCCGGCGGTTCGGCAAGCCGGTCAGATTGTCATGCACGGAGTCATGCAGCATCCGCTCTTCGGAGTTCTTGAACTCGGTGACGTCGGTGAGGGTACCGACCACGCGCGAGACTTCGCCGTCGGAGCCGACCACCGGCCGCGCTTTCAGCGCGAACCACATGAAGTGGCCGTCGGGCGTGCGCAGCCGGAAATCCTGCACCAGGCGGCCGCGGCGCTGGTCGAGCACGCTGTCGAGCGCGGCGCGGAAGCGGTCCTGGTCGAGCGGGTGCAGCACTTCGAGCCATTTTGCCGCCGGGCCTTCCAGCGTGCCGCGCTTGAGGCCGAGCAGCGCCTCGGTCTCGGGGCTGGTGAACACCTTGTCGGCGGAGACGTCCCAGTCCCAGATCAGATCGCCGGAGCCGGTCAGCGCCAGCGCGCGGCGCTCGACATCGGAGACGACGCCGGTGGTGGCGCCGCCGCCGGCGAAGGCGTGCTGCATGACCGTGAAGCCGATCAGCATCACGATCAGCACCAGGCCACCGAGCAGCGCCGGGCCGACGATGTCGTTGGTGACGGAGCCCGCGACCGTCATGCCGGCTGCGACCACCCAGACCACCAGCAGGAACCAGGTCGGGATCAGCAGCACCGCGCGGTCGAAGCCGTGGGTCGAGAGATAGACGATCAGCGCGAAGCCGGCGAAGGCGATCATCACCAGCGACATCCGCGCGATGCCGGAGGCGACCGCGGGATCGAACAGCGCCAGCGCGACCAGCGAGCCGAGGAAGACGAGCCAGCCGATCGTGATGTGCGAGTAGCGGACGTGCCAGCGACTGAGATTGAGATAGGCGAACAGGAACACCAGCAATGTCGCTGCGAGGATCGCCTCGCCCGCCGCGCGCCAGACGCGCTCGGCGTTGTTCGACATGTCGAGCACCTTGCCCCAGAAGCCGAAGTCGACGCCGATATAGACCAGCACCGCCCAGGCCAGCGCCGCGGCGGCAGGGAACATGATGCTGCCCTTGACCACAAACAAAATCGTGAGCACGAGCGCGAGCAGGCCCGAGATGCCGATCACGATGCCCTGGTACAGCGTGAACGAGTTGACCTTGTCCTTGTAGGCGTCGGGTTCCCACAGATAGAGCTGCGGCAGCTTGTCGGTGCGCAGTTCCGCGACATAGGTGACGACGGCGCCGGGATCGAGCGTGATGCGGAACACGTCGGCGGTCGGGCTCTCCTGCCGCTCGGGACGATCGCCGACCGACGGCGTGATGGTTGCGATGCGCGACAGGCCGAGGTCGGGCCACAACAGGCCTGACGACACGATGCGATAATGCGGCGCGACGATCAGGCGGTCGAGTTGGTCGTCGGTGTTGTTGGCGAGCGCAAACACCACCCAGTTCTGGCCGCCTTCGCGGGCGCGAACTTCGATGCGGCGCACGATGCCGTCGGTTCCCGGCGCGGTGGAGACCTGGATGCGGTCGGTTTCGCTGCGTTGATGGTCGAGAACCGCCGTCAAATCGATCGCCGGCGCATCGCTGCGCACGCTGACGGCGTCGATCGCATACGCGTCAGGCGCAGCGGCAAACATCATGAGGCCCAGCGCGAGCAGCGCAAGGCACCTGATCAGACGCAATGTCAGTACTCCGCGATCGACAAACTGCCCGGGCCCGGCGACCGGCCCGGAGGTGGCGCGATAAATGACACGAAAGCGAAGGGAATCAAAGGGTTTCCGCCCCTGCTTCCGTTGCGAGAGTTAAACCACCAACACAATTTTGCCAATATGTTCGCTGGTCTCCATGCGGCGGTGCGCGTCGGCGGCCTTTTCCAGCGGGAATGTGCTGTCCATCAGCGGTTTGACGCGGCCTTCGCGCAGCAGCGGCAGCACTTTCGCCTCGATCGCCGCGACCATCGCCGCCTTGTCCGCATTACTACGGGGGCGCAGGGTCGAGCCGGTGTGGTGCAGCCGCTTGACCATCAGCTTGGCGAAATTGGCCGACGCCTTCGGTGTTCCCGACAGGAACGCGATCTGGACAATACGGCCCTCGACCGCGGCGGCGTCATAGTTCCGGTCGATATAGTCGCCGCCCACCATGTCGAGGATAACGTTGGCGCCGGCACCGCCGGTGGCCTTCTTCACCGCCTCGACGAAATCCTCGGCCTTGTAGTTCACCGCATGATCGGCGCCGAGCTTGAGGCAGGCATCCGCCTTGTCCTGCGAGCCGACGGTGACGATCACCTTGGCGCCGAATGCCTTGGCGAGCTGGATCGCCATCGTGCCGATGCCCGAGGAGCCGCCGTGAATCAGCAGTGTCTCGCCGGCCTGCAGCGCGCCGCGCTCGAACACATTGTGCCAGACGGTCATCAGCGTTTCCGGAATCGCGCCGGCTTCCTGCATCGACAGTGAGGGCGGCACGGTCATCGCCTGCGCGTCCTGCGCGATGCAATATTGCGCGTAGCCGCCGCCGGCGACGAGCGACATCACCTTGTCGCCGATCTTGTGCTTGGCGCCTTCGCCGAGCGCAACCACTTCGCCCGCGATCTCGAGGCCGGGCAGGTCGCTCGCGCCGGGCGGCGGCGGATAGGAGCCGGAGCGCTGCGCGACGTCGGGACGGTTGACGCCGGCGGCCGCGACCTTGACCAGGATCTCGCCGGCCTTCGGCACCGGCAGCGCGCGGGTCTCGGGCACCAGCACCTCCGGGCCACCGGGCTTGCTGATGGCGACGACGGTCATTTGCGCGGGCAGGTTTGTCATGGCGGGTCCCTGGTCAGAGAAGTGGATTGGCGGATGGCATACCGCCTTTTCCAACGGAGCGAAACGCCATTAGGCCCCGAACCGCCTCGCCAGATGGTCGGCCTTTTCAGGGCTGATCTTCTCGACCAGCGGGCCGAGCCTTGCGACCGGCGTGCCTGCACCATCATCCAGCAGCGGAAGGAGTGGGCCATTGGGCCAGCGCGGCACGGCCTCATCGCGACTGAGCGCACCGAGCACGCGGGCCGACAGGCCAGGCACGATGCTCCACGCCAGCGTGGCGCACAGCGCAACGAGATTGAGGCCTGTGCGCGTGACGACCGCCGCACGATCAGGATCGGACTTGATCGCCGTCCACGGTGCTGCGTGTTGCAGGTAAGCGTTCGCAATGTCCCAGATCGCGCGGGTCGCAGCCGCGGCGGCACGAAACTCCAGTGCGATGTGATGGCGGTGCAGCGTCGTGATGCGCTGCTCGAGACCAAGCGCGAGCCGTTGCTCGGCGTCGCCGGGTGCGCCTCCTTCCGGGATGCGGCCGTCGAAGGCGCGATGCGCAAAGCTGATGATGCGGTTGGCGAGATTGCCGAAGATGTCGGCGAGGTCCTTGTTCACGTCGGCAACGAACCGCGAGACGTTGAAATCGGTGTCGGCACTCTCCGGCGCGTTGGCGATCAGCCACCAGCGCCAGGGATCGGCCGGCAATTCCTCCAGCGCGGCGTCGGTGAAGATGCCGCGCTTGCGGGTGGTCGAGAACTTGCCGCCCTCGTAATTGAGCCAATGGAATCCCTTGATCACGTCGGCGGTCTTCCATGGTTCGCCGGAGCCGAGCAGCGTCGCCGGAAAGCTCACGGTGTGGAACGGGATGTTGTCCTTGCCGAGAAACTGAATGTAGCTGACGTCATCGGCCTGCCACCACCATTGCCGCCAGTCGCGGCCGGGCGCGGCATCCGCCCATTCCTGCGTGGCCGCAATGTAGCCGATCGGCGCATCGAACCAGACATAGAACACCTTGCCGTCGAAACCCTCGCGCGGCACCGCAATGCCCCAGGCGAGATCGCGCGTGATGCAGCGCTCGCGCAAATCGGCATTGAGCCAGCCCTTCGCGGTCGAGACCACGAAAGGCGGCCATCCGCTGCGGCTGTCGATCCATGCGCCGATCTTCTCCACGAGTTGCGACTGGCGCAGGAACAGATGATGGCTGTCACGGATCTCGAGCGCGCGGTCGCCTGACAGCGCCGAGCGCGCATCGATCAGCTCCGACGGATCAAGCAGCGTGCCGCAATGGTCGCATTGATCGCCGCGCGCCGAAGCGTCGCCGCAATGCGGGCAGGTGCCGAGCACGTAGCGATCGGGCAGGAAGCGCCGGTCGGTCGGTGAGAACACCTGCTGCGTCGTGCGCGCTTCGATCAGCCCGGTTGCGTCGAGCCGGCGATAGAAGTGCTGCGTCAGCGCATGATTGTGCGGCGAGCTGGTGCGGCCGAAATGATCAAAGGACAGACCAAAGCGCCGGTAGATGTCGGCCTGGATGGCGTGCTGCGCATCGCAAAACGCGCGGACATCCTGTCCTGCCTCCAGCGCACCGAGCTCGGCCGGCGTGCCGTGCTCGTCGGTCGCGCAGATGAACAGCACGTCGCAGCCGATCTGGCGGCGGAAGCGGGCGTGGACGTCGGCGGGCAGCAGCGAGCCGACAAGATTGCCGAGATGCTTGACGCCGTTGACGTAAGGCAGTGCGCTGGTGATGAGAATCTTGGTCATGGGTTGAGGTCTTTCGCGTTCGGTGATGCCGACCCCGGACCGTCAAAAAATCAAAAAGCCCTCCCGCATGATCGGAAGGGCTTGGGGCCGGCTCATGCCTGGCGCGCAGGCGCACTATCCCGTCCGGTCAGACTCCTTGCGGTCGGGCCGGGGCATTCGCGTCAGATGTTGCGCGCACACGAAAGTCACTGCAAATTCTCCTGTACAACGACATTTACCATCTCTGGACGGATGACGCCAGATCACATCGCCGGGAGGACACATGCCGATTGAGGATGAGGACCGGCCGCGGAAGAAAATCAGCCACGAGATCGGACAGGATCTCTCGCTGCTGTCGGTCGAGGAATTGACCGAGCGCATTGCGCTGCTCACTGCCGAAGTCGATCGCCTGAAAGAGGCGATGACGAAGAAGCGCGCCTCGAAGGATGCCGCGAACGCGTTCTTCAAGTCGTAGCCAGAGCGACATCAGCTCGTCGTCCCGGACAAGCGAGCAAAGCGAGCGCGATCCGGGACCCATAACCACCGCTGTTCTTCGTTGCGTAGGGTTGGCCCACAGCCACGCGCAGCGCGGGCACCGATGGTTATGGGTCCCGGCCTTCGCCGGGACGACGCGTGGGGACAAGCAAGGGCCCCTGTCCCAAACTAGGTCAATGGCCGACATGGCAAACAAAGCCTGAAGAAAACCGTTCATTTACGATCGGTTAAGCTTTCTCGATTATGACTGCATTGTCCTCGTTTGGACACCGAGTGGCTCCTGTCCACTCTGTTTGACGCCTCCCTGTTATCAACTTCAAAAGCCGCCGGAAACGGCGGCTCTTTTTTGTTGCGTCCGCGGCTGGAAACCATAAATCCGGTTGCGGCTGGACTCTTCGGCGCGCCCGCGCAATGATTTGTTCATCATAAGCTGGCGCGTGAGATGCCAGCGGGCGTTAAGATGGTGTGAGGGCGTTAACCATGGCCGATCGTTCCCAGAACGAAGCCGGGCTTGTGCTGTTCAGTGAACGGCTGACCAATTCTGCGGCATTCGGCGTGCTGTTCCGGGAAGGCATGGACCTGGTCGAGCAGACCGCCGCCTATCTCGACGGCGACGGACGTGCCGAGGCCAAGGTGCTGGAGCGGTCCGTGAGCCTGACCTATGCCACCGAAAGCATGCGCCTGACCACGCGGTTGATGCAGCTCGCGTCCTGGCTGCTGCTACATCGCGCGGTCAAGGAAGGCGAGATGACGCTGACCCAGGCCAATCGCGAGAAGACCAAGGTGAAGCTGTCGGCCGCCGATCCCGGCCCCGCCGACATGGTCGTGAAGCTTCCCGAGCAATTGCAGCAGCTGATCGCCCGCTCGATGGATCTGCAGGCGCGCGTCCGCCGGCTCGACACCACGATCCACGCACCGGCGCCCGATCGCTCCTCGATCGGCAACCCCCTGGTGCCGCAGCTCAACCGCCTCAAGGCCGCGTTCGAGCAGTAGGAATCGAACAGTCAAATCAGCATGACGCGCGGCGCGGCTTGGCCCGCCGCTGCAATCTGTGTTGATCGAACACGCGTCGCAGCCGTATCGCGGCTGCCTCCAACTCCTCCGGCTCGAAGCCGCCGAAGCCGAGCATCAGGCCCGACCGTGGCTCACTCTTGTACATCGGCGAGATCGGCCGCACGACGATGCCGTCGGCGAGCGCGACCTTCGCCAGTTGCACGTCGTCGAAGCGCTGCGGCAACCACAGCAGCAGATGCATGCCCTGATCGCTCGGCTGCAGCGTGACGTCGTCGGGCATGTGACGCGCAAGCGCCGCGATCAGTGTCGCGCGCCGGGCGGCGTAGACGCCGCGAATTCGCCGGATATGCGCTTCGAACAGGCCTTCGCGCATATGGGCCGCGAGCACATGCTGATCGGCGGTCGGCGAGTGCCGGTCGAGCAAGGCCCGCGCGCCGGCGAAGGCGTCGACCAGCGGCAGAGGCGCCACGACATAGCCGAGCCGCAGCGAGGGAAACAGCACCTTGCTCATCGTGCCCAGATAGATCACGCGCGATGGGGCGAGGCCCTGCATCGAGGGGAAGGGATGCCCGGCATAGCGCAGCTCGCTGTCGTAATCGTCCTCGACGATCCAGGCATTGCTGCGCCGCGCCCATGCCACCAACGCGTTGCGGCGGGCCATGCTCATCGGCATGCCCAGCGGATATTGATGCGACGGCGTCACGAAAGCCGCGCGCGCATTGGGACATGCCGCGATCGCGGCATCGACGTCGATGCCTTGCGCATCGACGCCAACGCGCGTGGTGACGAGATCGAGATCGTCGAGTACGGAGGTCATGCCGGGATAGGCGGGATCCTCGGCCCACACCCGATCGCCCGATGACAGCAGCACACGGCCGGCGAGATAGAGACCCTGTTGCGTGCCGGCGGTGATCACGACCTGCTCGGGCTCGCAATGCACCGCGCGGGATTTGCGCACGTAGTCGGCGATCGCCTGCCGCAGTTCCATCAGTCCGCGCGGATC
The DNA here is from genome assembly GCF_040446015.1 of Bradyrhizobium sp. INPA03-11B. Lineage (NCBI taxonomy): Bacteria > Pseudomonadati > Pseudomonadota > Alphaproteobacteria > Hyphomicrobiales > Nitrobacteraceae > Bradyrhizobium > Bradyrhizobium sp. INPA03-11B. The sequence goes on along the minus strand of NZ_JASGSR010000017.1, from coordinate 54,447 downwards.
GCCATAGCTCGCAGGCGCCGCCGCGCGCGATGCGCGCACCCGGTTGCCGAGCCGGCGCCAATTGTCGTCGGGGGCGACCGCGCCACCGGGGACCGCGATCGCAAACGGGATTTCGGGCATCGGCGTGAAGGCTGCCACCACTTTGGCGAGCCGCGCCGCGCGGGCAGGCAGCTGGATCGGCGCGGATTTTCTCGGGCTGCGATCGACGGCGACAGGCCGCGTCTGTTCGGCAAGCGTCGGGGCGACGCGGGTGCCGGCACCGACCTGCGATTCCAGATAGCCCTCGGCCTGCAGTTGCTCGAACGCTTCCGTGACCGTGCCGCGCGCAACGCCGAGCGAGGCCGACAGCGCGCGCGTCGACGGCAGCAATTCCCCGGCCTTCAATTCGCCCTTGGCGATCGCGGCGCGCAGGGCCTGCGCGAGTTGACGTCCGACCTGCCCGGCGGCGCGGTCGATCGCGCCGAGCGAGGGGATGCTGATGGTGGCGCGCAGGCGCGGCATAGTGGACCAATAATTATGATCGAAAGTGGCTCTTATCATAGGCCACTTCGGCGCTATGGTGCGAGCAGCAATTGATGAGGACGACCAAGAGGTCTGCCAAGAGGTCTGCAATGTACCTGCCGCCGCATTTCAAGATGGATGAGCTCGCCCCGATCCACGCCGCGATGCGGGCCTCGAAGCTCGCGACGCTGGTCACCGCGACCGCGGACGGCCTGATCGGCACGCCGCTGCCGCTGATCCTCAACGAAAACGAGGGCGATTACGGCACGCTGTACGGTCACGTCGCGCGGCCCAATCCGCAGTGGAAGCTGCCTGCCGCGGGCGAAGCGATGGCGATCTTCATGGGGCCCGACGCCTATGTGACGCCGTCCTGGTATGTGACCAAGGCCGAGCACGGCAAGGTGGTGCCGACCTGGAATTACGTCGCCGTCCACGCCTATGGCCCGGCCGAGTTCTTCGAGGACGCCGACCGCCTGCTTGACGTCGTGACCCGGCTGACCAGATTGCACGAGAGTTCGCGCAAGGAGGTCTGGCAGGTCAGCGATGCGCCCGACGATTTCATCAAGGCGCAGCTGCGCGGCATCGTCGGCTTCCGGATGCCGATCACGCGGATCGACGCCAAGAAGAAGATGAGCCAGAATCGCAAGCTTGAGGATCGCGCCGGCGTCATCGCGGGGCTCGGCGAAAGCGGCAATCCGGTCGACGACGCGGTCGCGGCGATGATCCCGGCGAACTGAGATGCTTGAACAAATGCAGCCCGTCATTGCGAGGAGCGGCAGCGACGAAGCAATCCATCTCTCCGTGCATGCGGTACGATGGATTGCTTCGCTACGCTCGCAATGACGGGTAGAGAGAGCGGCGCCTCGGATGGAATTGTACCTCGCCTTCGCAATCACGACCGCGACCTTCGCGCTGATCCCAGGTCCCGCCATGCTCTATGCCGCGGCCCGCACCTTGGCGGGCGGCCGGCGCGCGGGGCTGATGGCCTCGCTTGGGCTACATCTCGGCGGCTACGTCCATGTCATCGCCGCGGCCGCCGGGCTCGCTCTGCTGTTTCACGCGGTGCCGCCGCTATTCACGGCGATGAAGCTCGCCGGCGCGGCCTATCTGGTCTGGCTCGGGCTGTCGCTGTTTCGCGATCGAGATAACACCAAGCGCCCCGAGCTTGCGCCGCTCTCCGCAGAGCGCGCTTTCGCGCAAAGCATCGTCGTCGAGGTGCTCAATCCGAAGACTGCAATCTTCTTCCTGGCGTTCCTGCCGCAGTTCGTCGATACGTCGGCGAGCCTGCCGGTCTGGGCCCAGCTGTTCCTGCTCGGCACAACGGTCAATTTGACCTTCTCGGCGGTCGATATCGTCTGCGTGGTCTTCGCCAGCGCCGTGATGGCGAAGCTGCGGCGCTCCCGGAGGTCGCAGCGGATCATGCAGCGGATCGGCGGCAGCATCCTGGTCGCGCTCGGCGCGCGGCTGGCGTTCGGGGATCGCTAGCGGTACGGCGGTCTCGCTGCCAATGTTCGCTTTTCGCGAGAACGCGAAGTTGTATCGCAACCTCAACTGTCATCGCCCGGCTCGACCGGGCGATCCAGTACGCCGCGGCCTATCGATTCAATAACGACTGCCTCTGGAATACTGGATCACCCGCCTTCGCGGGTGATGACGCCGAACAACCGAGCGTGCCACACATTCAGTGTCGTCCCGGGCTCGACCCGGGACCCATAACCACAAATGGCAGTTGGTGCCCGACGCTGGGGCCACAGCCCTCTTCAACAATACAACCCTGTGATTATGGGTCCCTGCTTTCGCAGGGACGACGATTGTGGGTGCGACCGTGCCACATGTTCTCTGTCGTCCCAGAGCCGCCCGCCAAAAACAAAAACGCCCCCGCGAGGGAGGCGTTTTGCGTTCGATCGCGCGGACGATCCCGAAGCGGACTTTAGTCCTTCTTGAGGAAGCCCGAAAACTTCTTCTGGAAGCGCGAGACGCGGCCGCCGCGGTCCATCAGCTGCTGGGTGCCGCCGGTCCAGGCCGGATGCGACTTGGGGTCGATGTCGAGGTTCAGCGTGTCGCCTTCCTTGCCCCAGGTGGAGCGGGTCAGGTACTCGGTGCCGTCGGTCATGACGACCTTAATCGTATGATAATTCGGATGAATATCGGCTTTCATGACAGTTCCTTTGGCGCGCCGGCGCCCATCTCAAGACATTCAGGTACGGGATTTGGGCGGCTCTATAACCCATGGAGCCCCCCAAAACAAGCCAGGAAAGGGCTTAAGCCCATCACCGGATTGGGACTTTACCGGATTTGCCAGCCGGGGGTCGGCGGGCCTATGTGGGGGGCGATAGAACCGGTCTAGATTGATGAGCGTAGCTGAACAGCTTGAGACCCCTCGCGGCGCCCCGCAGCCTCCGCGCGACGCGTTGCTCGATGAGGAAGCCTTCATCGAGAGCCAGATCACGGAGCCGGCCAAGAGCCGTGCCCGCCTGCGCCCCCTGCTTGCGCTCGCGCCCTATGTCGCGCGCTACAAGGGGCGGGCGATCCTTGCGCTGATCTCGCTGACGATCGCGGCGATCACCACGCTGATCGTGCCGGTCGCGGTGCGGCGGATGATCGACCTCGGCTTCACGCCCGAAGGCATCGCGATGATCAACAGCTATTTCAGCGTGATGATCGCGGTCGTCGCGGTGCTCGCCGGTGCCAGCGCCTCGCGCTATTACCTCGTGATGACGATCGGCGAGCGCATCGTCGCCGATCTCCGGCGCGACGTGTTCGCGCATCTGATCTCGTTGTCGCCCTCGTTCTTCGATTCCGCGCGGTCGGGCGAACTGGTATCGCGGCTCACCGCCGACACCACGCAGATCAAGTCCGCGGTCGGCGCCTCGGTGTCGATCGCGCTGCGCAACCTGATGCTGTTCTTCGGCGCCGCCGCGATGATGGTGATCACGAGCCCGCGGCTCTCCGGCTTCGTGCTGCTGGCGATTCCGATCATCGTGATTCCGCTGGTCGCGTTCGGCCGCTGGGTACGGCGGCTGTCGCGCACCGCCCAGGATACGCTGGCCGATGCCAGCGCCTATGCGAGCGAGCTGGTCAACGCGATCCGCACCGTGCAGGCCTATACCGGCGAACGGCTCGCCAGGACGCGTTTTGCCGGCGAGGTGGAACAGGCCTATCAGGCCGCGCGCAGTTCGACCAAGGCGCGCGCGGTGCTGACGCTGATCGTCATCTTCATCGTGTTCGCCAGCGTCGTCGTAATCCTGTGGGTCGGCTCGCACGACGTGCTGGTCGGAACCATCAGCCCCGGCCGGCTCGGCCAGTTCATTCTCTATACGGCGTTCGCCGCGAGTGGCCTCGGCCAGCTCAGCGAAGTCTGGGGCGAAGTCTCGGCCGCATCGGGCGCCGCCGAACGGCTGTTCGAGATCCTGCGCGTCAGGCCGCAGATCGCAGCTCCCGCTTCGCCGCGCGCGCTGCCGCAGCCTGCGCGCGGCGATGTCGGCTTCGACGATGTCAGCTTCGCCTATCCGACCCGGCCCAATGCGCTCGCAGTCGACGGCGTGTCGCTGAAGGTCGGCTCGGGCGAGAAGGTTGCGATCGTCGGCCCCTCCGGCGCCGGCAAGAGCACGCTGTTCCATTTGCTGCTGCGCTTCTACGATCCGAAATCGGGCACCATCTCGCTCGACGGCGTGCCGATCCGGCAGGCCGATCCGGCCGACGTGCGCGCACGGATCGCGCTGGTGCCGCAGGATTCGGTGGTGTTCGCCGCCTCAGCCCGCGAGAACATCCGGTTCGGCCGGCCCGATGCCACCGATGCTGAGGTCGAGCGCGCTGCCGATCTCGCGCATGCCACCGAATTCCTGCGCCGTCTGCCGGAAGGCTTCGACGCCCAACTCGGCGAGCGCGGCGTGACGCTATCAGGCGGCCAGCGCCAGCGCATCGCGATCGCGCGCGCGATCCTGCGCGATGCGCCGCTGCTGCTGCTGGATGAAGCGACCTCGGCGCTCGACGCCGAGAGCGAGACGCTGGTGCAGACCGCGCTCGAGGAATTGATGCGCCATCGCACCACGCTCGTCATCGCGCATCGGCTGGCGACCGTGCTGTCCTGCGACCGCATCCTGGTCATGGACCAGGGCAGGATCGTCGAGCAGGGCACCCATGCCGAGCTGGTCGCCGCGGGCGGCCTCTATGCGCGGCTGGCGCGCCTGCAGTTCGAGGGGATCTGAACGAATCGGGACGCTGTGCGCGCCGCCTATGCAATTCCTATGCGATCGGGCGCGCGCTCCCCTCGAAAACCTATTCCCGCGCAGGAATAGTCGCGCCGCGCCGGACCTCGCTCGACAGCCGAAGGAGGTCAGTCGCGCGGGGTGTTCGACTGATGCGCGAGGACGCGACTGAACCCGAGAGCAAGCTGCTCCGTGCCTGGCAGCTTGCCGTGCTGCGCTTCGCAGTGACGCTCGACGACGACGACCGGATACACGCGCTCGGTGTCGCCGGCGAGGTCGACCGGCTGGGCGGCGCGGCCGATGACGCATTCAACTTCTTCCGCAGGACGACTGCGGAACTCTGCCGTGTCATCACCGGCAGCGGCGCACAAGCCGAGGCCATTGTCCTGCGCTTCCTGACACAGATCGACAATCCCAGACTGCGGCGCGCATTCGAGGCGGCGATCGCGAACGACCGGACTCCACCGAAGATCGTCTCCAGCCGAAGCAGGCCGAACGTCGACCTCTGGCGCGGGCTGCCGTCGCGGCGTGCAACCGGAACGTAGCGAGGAGCTCTCTGCAATCGGCAGCATGGCGCGGCGGATATTCCGCCAGAGCATGTCGCCACAACCCTGACCGGGTTGCCGCGATGCGTGCGATGCGCTTCTCTGTGCCCGAAAAGAGACCGGTTGGTTTCGGAATGCGGGGAGTGGCGAGATGGGCGGTTTGGTGATCAGCGGCGGCCGAGTGGTGGATCCGGCCAGCGGGATGGATGCGGTCGGCGACGTCGCCGTCGTCGACGGCAAGATCGCCGCGGTCGGCGCCGGGCTCGGCGGCGCCGAGCGGCAGATCGACGCCACCGGGCTCGTGGTGGCGCCCGGCTTCATCGACCTGCACGCGCATGGCCAGACCATTCCGGCCGATCGGATGCAAGCGTTCGACGGCGTGACGACATCGCTCGACCTCGAGGCCGGCGTGTTGCCGGTGGCGTCCTGGTACAAGCGCCAGGCCGAGAAGGGGCGGGTGCTGAACTACGGCGCGGCCGCCAACTGGGCGTTCGCGCGGATCGGCGCGATGACCGGCTCGAATTCGGAAAGCTCGCTGGAATCGTTCGGTGCAGCGATGCGCGATCGCCGCTGGATCGAGAACGTGGCGACCGAGGGTGAGGTCGGCGGCATCCTCGAGCGCCTTGCCAATGGATTGAACGAGGGCGGCATTGGCATCGGCATTCTCAACGCCTATGCGCCCGGCGCCGGCGTGCAGGAATTGACCGCGGTGTGCCAGCTCGCGGCTAATCATGCGGTGCCGACCTTCACCCACGTCGCCTACATGTCGCGCATCGATCCGGAGAGCGCGGCCGAGGCCTATATCCGCCTGATCGGCTATGCCGGCGCCACCGGCGCACACATGCACATCTGCCACTTCAACTCGTCGAGCAAGACCGATATCGAACGCTGCGTTGCGCTGATCGCGAAAGCGCAGGCGCAGGGCCTGCCAATCACGGTGGAAGCCTATCCCTACGGCACCGGCTCGACGGTGCTGGCGGCGACCTTCTTCAGCGATCCGAAATTCGAGGAGCGTAACGGCCTCGGCTATGATTCGGTGCAGCGGGTGACCGACGGTCATCGCTTCGGCAGCCGCGAGGAGCTGCTGGCGGCGCAGGCCGCGGAGCCCTCGACGCTGGTGCTGTGGCATGTGCTCGACATCGAGAACAACGCGCATCATCGCGACCTGCTCGACATGGCGGTGCTGTATCCGGGCGGTGCGATCGCGTCCGACGCGATGCCATGGACGCTATCGGATGGCCGCCCCTACACCGGCGACGCCTGGCCGTTGCCTGACGATGCCACCTCGCATCCGCGCTCGGCAGGCTGCTTCACCCGCTTCATCCGCGAATGGGTGCGCGAGCGCAAGAAGGTGTCGCTGCTCGAGGGCATCCGCAAATGCGCGCTGATCCCGGCGGAGATCCTGTCGGCGAGCACGCCGGCGATGCGCGCCAAGGGCAGGCTGCAGGCGGGCGCCGATGCCGACGTCGTGGTGTTCGACTTCGAGACGCTGAGCGACCGCGCGACCTTCTCGACGATGAATCGTCCGGCGGAAGGCGTACGCCACCTCGTGGTCAGCGGCCAGCCGCTGATCAATGATGGTGTCCTCGACGTTGCGGCACGTCCCGGCCGGCCGGTGCGCCGGCCCGTCGCTGGGGGCTGAGGTGCCGGTCCCGATCCTGCTGGTCGCGGGCTTTCTCGGGGCGGGCAAGACCACGGTCGTCAACCATCTGCTGGCGCATGCGCAAGGCAAACGCATCGCCGCCGTGGTCAATGATTTCGGCGCGATCAATATCGATGCCGAGCTGATCGCCGGCGCCGGTGACGGCGTGGTCAGTCTGAGCAATGGCTGCATCTGCTGCACGCTGGAGGGTGACCTGCTGCGCACGCTCGCGACACTGTTGCGGCGTGATCCGTGTCCCGAATTCATCGTGATCGAGACCAGCGGGATCGCCGATCCCGCCGATATCGTCCGCAACCTGATGGATCCGGTGATCTGGAAGGAGGCGCCGCTGGAGACGGTGCTGTGCGTCGTCGACGCAACGCAGCCGGTGGCCGCGCTGGATGATGCGTTGCTGCGCTCGCAGCTGCGGGCGGCCGATGTGGTGGCGCTGAGCAAGGTGGATCTCGCCGATGCAGCCGCGTGCGCCGCGATCCGCGATGCCGTGCGAGCGATGCGTCCGGCGGCGGTGATCGTCGATGCCCTCCATGGCGAGGTGCCGGCCGAACTGCTGTTTCCTGCTGATCTCGATCATGTGCCGGCGCCGCGTGAGACCGCGCCGCGACGGCCAGCGACCGATCGCTTCGAGACGCTGAGCTGGACCTCGGAGCATCCGGTGCGGCTGCCGCGCCTGCAGCAGGCGATCGGCAAACTGGCGCCGAAGCTGGCGCGGGCGAAGGGATTGTTCGAGACGGTGGAGCAGCCCGGGCGGCTGACGGTATTTCAACTCGCCGGCGGCCGCGCGACCTTGGCTGCGGGCGGCGTGCTGGTACCCGGCGTGCCGCGCACGCGGCTAGTGTTCATCGCCGAGATGGGCGTGTTGTCGCGCGCCGAGATCGACGAGATCATGGAGGGATGTGTCGAAGCAGAGTAATGCCAAGGTTCTCCGTCATCCTGAGGTGCGAGCCTCTTCGGCGAGCCTCGAAGGATGCACGGCCTGGCTAGTGGCCGTCGATCCTTCGAGGCTCGCTACGCTCGCACCTCAGGATGACGGGACAAGCATTCGAGTCGGACGCTGTGTCCCGATCGCAGCACAATCGCACAAAGCATGCGTGCGACAATCGCATCGAATTGACAGCTCTGCGTCCACCACCTATCGTTTTTCGCGACGGTTCCCTTCGGGGATCAAAAGGGAATGCGGTGCGAGAGTACTCTCAACGCCGCAGCTGTCCCCGCAACTGTAAACGGCGAGCCTTTCGTCAATTTGCCACTGGGCTATTCAGCTCGGGAAGGCGTCGACAGGCGATGACCCGTGAGCCAGGAGACCTGCCGTCAGTCGTGGTCACACGCGAGCACATCGGGCGGGGGCGTCCTGGTGGGATCGGAGCACTGCCTTTTGGGCAATGCGCCAGTCCGCGTTCGCGGTGACGTGCCACGTTACCGCGAGTCGTTTCATGTCCTCGTCTTCTTCCGTTGCGCGCAACTGGCGCCTCGGCCTCGTCTGCTCCCTGTCATCATTGCTGCTGCCGGCCGAAGCCGGCGCGCAAACAGCTCCACCCACCACGCTCGATCCGATCGAGGTCGCACCCTCGGCATCCGCGAAGCCCAAACCCGCGGCGCGAAGCAGCAACGTCGCGACGGCGCGGCAACGCGCCAGGCCGGCAACGGCCGCCGCCGCGCCCGGCGCGCCGCGTGCCGCAGCGTCGGGTGCATCGGGAGCGGCTTCGCCAACACTCAATGCCACCACGCCGGGCGGCACCGGCAGCCGCCTCAACCTGACGCCGCTGCAGACGCCGGCCAGCGTCGAGATCATCACGGCGCAGACCATCGCCGAACGCGGCCAGCACAATGTGCTCGATGCCGTCACCCAGAACGCGGCTGGGTTCATCGCAACGCCGGCGCCGGGCAATGGCGGCCTGTCGTTCAGCACCCGCGGCTTTGCCGGCAGCAACTCGGTGATGACGCTCTATGACGGCACGCGCTTCTACATCGGCTCCGGCACCCTGACGTTCCCCTACGACACCTGGTCGACGCAACGCATCGAGGTGCTGCGCGGCCCGGCCTCGGTGCTGTACGGCGAAGGCGCGATTGGCGGCGTCATCAACGTCGTTCCGAAGAAGCCGTTAGCCACGCCCTACAACGAGGCCGAGGTCTCGCTCGACAGCAACATGACGCGGCGGCTTTCGGTGGACAGCACCGGTCCGATCAATCCCAATGTGTCCTACCGCATCAACGCCACCGGCAACATGTCGGACGGCTGGGTCGATCGCGACAAGACCTCGAATGCGGTGGTCTCCGCCGCCGTGCGCGTGCAGGCTTCGGACAATCTCGCCTTCACGCTGTCCGAGGACTACGGCGATCGCAGCCCGTCGCGCTACTTCGGCACGCCGCTGATCAACGGCGCGATCCAGGACGCGCTGCGCTTCAAGAACTACAACGCATCCGACAGCGCGATCCGCTATCAGGACAGCTGGACCCAGTTCAAGTCCGAATGGGATGTCGCCGACGGCGTCAAGGTCAATAACACGCTGTATTATCTGACCAGCGAGCGGCACTGGCGCGACATCGAGAACTACACCTGGAATCCAAAGACCCAGCTGATCGATCGGTCGAGTTATATCGAGATCTTCCATGACCAGAAACAGGTCGGCAACCGGATGGATGCGACCTTCAGCGGTCATGTGTTCGGACTTGCAAACCAGTTCGTGGCCGGGTTCGACGTCAACCGGATCGATTTCACCCATACCAACAACTCGCCTTACGGCGGCGCGTCGTCGGTCAATCCTTACGTGTTCGATCCCGGATCGTTCTTCGCGACGACGACAGTGACCACGCCGGGCTTCAACGCGATCGTCAATCAATATGCGCTGTTCGCCGAAGATCGCCTGTCGCTGACCGATCAGTTGTCGCTCGTCACCGGCGTCAGGTACGATCGTCCCGAAGTCGATCGCACCGATTACAAGACGCCGGCGAACAGTTTTGAAACGACGCTGTCGGGCACCAGCTGGCGTACCGGGTTGGTCTATGAGCCGATCAAGAACCTCGCGTTCTATGGTCAGTACGCGGTCGGCGTCGATCCGGTCAGCAATTTGATCTCGCTGTCGACCTCGCAGAAGACCTTCCAGCTCGCGACCGGCAAGCAGACCGAGGTCGGGGTCAAGCAGTCGTTCTGGGGTGGCCGCGGCGAGTGGACGCTGGCTGCTTACGAGATCGTCAAGACCGGCCTGACGATTCCCGATCCCGGCAATCCCACCGCTGGCCTGGCATTGCAGATCGGCCAGCAGTCATCGCGCGGGGTCGAAGGATCGGTCGGACTTGCGCTGAACGATGGCTGGCGCGTCGACGCCAATCTTGCGCTGCTGCGCGCCCGCTATGACAACAACAGCCAGGTGGTCGGCGGCAAGATCGTCAGCTACAACGGCAATGTCCCGGTCAACGTACCGCAGCAGGTTGCGAACGTCTGGCTGACCTGGGATTTCGCGTCGAACTGGTCGGCCTATGGCGGCGTGCAGATCGTCGGCGCGATGTATTCGGATCTGGCCAACACCCAGTTGCGGCCGGGCTACAATGTGGTCAATGGCGGCATCAAGTGGAAGCCGGATGACCGCACCACGGTCGCGTTCCGCGTCTACAATCTGTTCGACAAGGTTTACGCTGTGACCTCGAACGGCACGGGGCAGTGGCTGCTGGGCATGCCGCGCACCGCCGAACTGTCCGTCAACGTGAAGTTCTGATCATGCGCAGGGCTCTGATCCGGCGAGGGCGGCGATGGCTCTATGTCGTCCATCGCTGGATCGGCATTGCGACGTGTCTCTTGTTCGCGATGTGGTTCATCTCCGGCCTCGTCATGATGTACGTGGCGTTTCCGCGCCTCACCGACGGCGAGCGCCTCGCTGCGCTCCCCGTCATCCTCTGGAACAAGGTGCAGGTCGCGCCTGACCGCGCGATGGCGATTGCGGGCGCAGAGCATTATCCGCGCGATCTCCGGCTCTCGATGATGGACGACGTTCCGGTCTATCGCGTGACCGGCTGGAAGGGAGCCGCCGTCACCATTTCAGCAATCGATGGTGGCGTGATCAACGGCATCACGCCGGATCAGGCGCTGACGATCGCCGCTCATCATCCGCACGCGGTGCGGCCGCAATTGCTCGACACTGTGACGCGAGACCAGTGGTCGGTCACCGCGCGGTTCGATCCGCTGCGGCCGCTTTATCTGATCGGCCTTGGCGATGCTGACGGCACCGAGCTCTACGTCTCCTCGCGCACCGGCGAGATTGCGCTCGACACCACGCGGCGCGAGCGCATCTGGAATTGGCTCGGATCGATCCCGCACTGGATCTATCCGACCGTGCTGCGCAAGGACGGCCCGTTGTGGCGGGACGTGGTGCTGTGGATCTCGGGCGTCTGCCTCGTCGTCGCCGTCACCGGCTTCTGGATCGGCATTCTCCGCCTGCGGCTGACGCGCCGTTATGCGACTGGCGCCGTCTCGCCCTATCGCGGCTGGATGGCCTGGCACCACATCGCCGGTCTGATCGGCAGCATCTTCGTCTTCACCTGGATGTTCAGCGGCTGGCTGTCGCTCAATCCCGGCGGCGCGTTCTCCGGCCGCGGGATCACGCGCGAAATCGCGACCGGTTATAGCGGCCACGACACGCCCGATATCGCGGCTGGCTTGCAGTCGCCGCCGTCGGTATCAGCCGTGGAGGCGCGCTTCGTCTGGATCGGCGGACACTCCCTGATGGTGCTCGACGACCGCAGAAGCCGTCGCAGCCTCGCCGATCCCGCGACCGGCGCGCCCGTGACGCTCTCGCAGGACGAGATCGTCGCGGCCACGCGGGGCGCGATGCCGGGAGCTGCGATGACATCGGTGCGACAGCTCGATGAGCCGGACGCCTACTGGTACACGCTGCACCAGCTGCGCGAGCTTCCGGTGCTGCGGATCGGCTTCGACGATCCCGCCGACACCTGGCTGCATATTTCTCCGGTTACCGCCGAAATCCTCGACCGCAGCGACGACAGCCGCCGGTCCTATCGCTGGTTGTTCAACGCCCTGCACAGCCTCGACTTCCCGCTGCTGCTGCGCATCTGGCCGGCGCGCGACGTCGTGGTGTGGCTGCTGTCGGTGGTCGGCACGGTCGTCTCGATCAGCGGTATCGTGATCGGCTGGCGCCGGCTGCGGCGGCGGAAGGTGCGATCCACGCTCGCCGCGCGTGTTAGCAGATTGTCATAATCTCTTTCTATGTTGCGCCTGCCGCTGACTTGACGAACGGCTGTATCGATCACCGATGGATCGTGCTGTTCCGCCGGGCTTGAGGATCAAGGCGGCGCCTCATGCACTTTGTTCAATGGGTCGGAAGATTGGGCTGCGCGCGAAGCATGATCGGATGTGGCAGCGCTTTCTCGCCCTGGTCATAGGCACTCTCGTTGCCGGGAATATCCAGACGGTAACGATGGCCGGGAGCCCTGAATCAGTTCGCACGCCGGCAACGGTCGATTTCGATATTGGGGGGCAACCCCTGGTCTCGGCGCTCGATGCCTACAGCGCGGCCACCGGCCTGCAGGTGGTGTACGACGCCACATTGGCCGGAGGACGCCGCGCGCAGGCCGTCAAGGGATCGATGACGCCGGACATGGCGTTGCAGGTTCTGCTCGAAGGAACCGGCCTGGTCGCGGTCTATGCCGCAGCGAACACCTTCACGATTGTGCCTGCGGCTGCTCCGCCGCAGACGGCGTCGATGCGCAGCTTCATGCCGTATCTGGCGGCCGTCCAGAGCAGCGTCGAGGAGGCGTTCTGCCGCTCCGCGCTGACCGCACCGGGGGGCTATCGGATCAAATTCAGGTTCTGGATCGGGCATGCCGGCGAAGTGCTGCAGCCCCAACTGCTTGGTTCGACCGACGACGGCGCGCGTGACCAGGCGATCGCCGCCATGTTGCGCGCTGTGGTGATCGGCCGGCCGCCGCCACCGGACATGCCGCAGCCCGTCATGATGGCGGTTACGCCGCGGCCGCCTTCCGAGACCGGCGACTGTGCTGCCCGGGATCCGCGGCGCCAGGGACTGGTTGCGCGATGACGGAGACCACCTGGACGACGCTTCGGCAGGTGCTCGTTGAGCGCTACGACGAGCTTCGCCGCCGCCTCGCAAGGCGCCTCGGCGACGAAAAGGCGCGCGAGACCCTGCACGAGACGTGGCTGCATCTGCGCGACAAGAACGGCCCGGGCGTGGTGGACAGCCCGATCGGCTACCTGTTGCGCAGCGCGCTCAATCTTGCGATCAGCCGGGAGCGCCAGGAGACGCGCCGGATCAAGCGGTTCGAGGTGCAGCCGATGCTCGAGATCGTCGACGCGGCGCCCGGGCCGGAACGGGAGGTCGAATCGCGCGAGCAGATTGCGCATCTGGAGCAGGTGCTCGAGGAGCTCACGCCGCGCCGCCGGACGATCCTGCTGGCATCCCGCCTGGAAGGCACCCCGCTGCGGGAAATCGCCGAGCGTCTCGGGGTTTCCCAGCGGTTGGTGGAGCTTGAGCTGAAAGCCGCGCTCGAGCATTGCGCCAGGCGGTTTGGTAAAAAAGTCACAAGGCGTTTCGGTCCGGCACCGCGAGAAACGTCTTGATAGGAGAGAGTCAGAGTGTTGCGCAGTTGGATGGAAATGGTGCCGAGAGAAACGCCCGATCGATGACCCGTAGCGACGAACCGCCGGAGGAGCTGACCGCGATCGAGAGCGAGGCGCTTGCGCGCGTCCAGCGGCTCGGTTCGGGGCAGGCCACCCGGCGGGACATCGAGGACACCAAGCGCTGGGGCAGCCAGAGCAGCGCGCATTCGGAGGCGCTGGCGCAAGCCAGCCTGCTGTGGGATCAACTCGGCCCGGCCGGCGCCAACCTGTTGAGGCGGCGCGGCGATTCCATCCTGGCCGCGGTCAGGCCGCAGCCGCGAATGACGCGGCGGGCGATGCTCGGCGGCGCGCTTGCGACCTCGGCTGCCGCCTATCTCGTGGTGTCGCCACCCCTGCAGCTGTGGCCGTCGCTGCGTGACGTCATGGCGGACTACCGCACCGCTGCCGGCGAGCAGCGCAAGCTCACGATCGATGGCGACGTCAAGGTGACGCTGAACACCGGAACCAGCGTCAACGTTCAGTCGGGCGAAGCCAGCCAGGATCGTATCGAGATCCTGACCGGGGAAGCGGTGATCGCGGCGGTCTCCGCGAGCCGCGAGGTGCGTGTCGTTGCCGGCGACGGTGAGATGCGCGCGCGCCAGGCCCAATTCAACGTCCGCCACGAACCGCGCAGCACCTGCGTGACCTGCCTCGATGGCGAGGTGCAGGTCAGCCGTCACAGCGCGGTCGCGCTGCTGCGCGCCGGGCAGCAGGTCAGCTATGCGGCGCTTGGCCTCGCCGCGCCGATGGCGGTCGATCCCACCGAGGTGACGGCGTGGCGCGACGGAATGCTGATCTTTCATGACGCGCCGCTTGGCAACGTCGTGACGGAGATCAATCGCTATCGGCCGGGCAAGGTCATGGTGACGAATGCCGACTTGGAACGCCGTCTCGTCAACGGCCGGTTCCGCATCGACAATGTCGACGGTATCCTCAACATGTTCCAGCAAATTTTCGGCGCGAAGGCGCGACACCTGCCCGGCGGCATCGTGCTGCTGAGCTGATGTCGGGCGAGCCATGAAAGCGTGCATCGCGTGTGCGCGGGGATTGTGATGCAGCGTGCGATTTTGTTGTTCGGTCCCGCCGATCAAATGGCGTCCTTGGGGACGAGAAGCCCGGCATACGGTCTCGCCGTGTGACGAGCGCCTGCGCAGATCCGATCTGCGCAGCTTTCCGTCCGTTGTTCCCAGGGGACATCCCATGCCGTCTCGTCAGCGCGTTGCCCGCCGTTCCCGCCTCGATCAGCGCCGGGTCGCGCCGCTTCCTCCGCGCCAGCGGATCGGATTGGCATCCCGCTCCATGCTGCTCGCGGGAACAAGCACGCTGGCGCTGCTGCTGACCGGGCTGGAGGGCGTGTCCGCGCGCCCGTTCGGCAATTTCGCGACGACGACGTCAGCGCCGACGATCGCGAGCGACGCGGCTACCGCCGCGGCCCAGCAGGCGACCGAAGTCGCCCGGCAAAGCCAAGGTGCATTGACGCGCGCGACCCAGGCCATCCAGGCGCTGCAGGCTGCACAATCCGCCGCGCGCAGCGCGGCTGCCGCCTCGCAGCGGTCGACCACGTTGCCGCAGGTGGCGGTGCCGAACGGCCTTGCTGCAGGCGGGCTTCAGGTTGCGCCGGGCGCTGTGCCGGGCTCGGGCCTCTGGCAAGGCGCTGCGCTGCCGAGCCAGACCGCAAGCGGCGGTCAGATCACGGTCACGATCAATCAAACCGCGCCGCAGGCGATCCTCAACTGGCAGAGCTTCAATGTCGGCAGCCAGACCACACTCAACTTCAACCAGCAGGCCGGCAGCTGGACTGCACTGAACCGCGTGGTCGGCAACACCGGCCCGAGCCAGATCCTCGGCCGCATCACCGCTCCCGGTCAGGTGCTGGTGATCAATCAAAACGGCATCATCTTCGGTGGCGCCAGCCAGATCAATGTCGGCTCGCTGATCGCCTCCAGCGCCAATATCGCCGACAATCAGTTCCTCAGCAACGGCATCTACTCGACCACGACCGGCAGCGGCGCACAAATCGTCTATGCGCCGAGCTTCACCGGCGCCGGCGGCAAGATCGTGATCGAAAGCGGTGCGCTGATCACCACCAATGCGCCATCCTCAGTGACGGCGGGCGGCGGCTTCGTGCTGTTGATGGGCACCGAGGTCAACAACGCCGGCGCCATCACCACGCCGAAGGGGCAGACCCAGTTCGCGGCCAGCGACGATTTCATCCTGCGCGCCGGCTACGGCACCAACGCCAACCAGAACTCGACCACGCGCGGCAATGAGATCGCGCCACTGCTGCGCAGCGGAAGCACCAGCGGCACGGTCACCAATACGGGTCTGGTGCTGGCCCAGCAGGGCGACATCACGCTGGCCGGCCATGCCGTCACTCAGGACGGCATCCTCGTCTCCACCACCTCGGTCAATCAGCGCGGCACCATTCACCTGCTCAACTCGGCGTCCGATGCCACCGGCAGCGTCACGCTGACCAATAACGGCATCAGCCTGATCCTGCCGGAGACCGATGCCGCCGCTGCGCTGATCTCGGGCATCGATCCGAACGCGACCGCGTTCAATTCGCAGCGCGATGCGCTGATCGCGTCGGCCGGGCCCAATCTGCTAGCGACCGGCCAGTTCGATAACCTCTCGACGCTGTCCGATCGTCCCGACCAGTCGCGGATCGAGATCGTCACCGGCGGCACGGTCGACTTCAGGAACGGCTCGCTGACCATGGCGCAGGGCGGCCAGGTGTCCGCTTCCGCCGGCAAGCGGGTGTTCGCCGAAACCGGCTCGGTGATCGACGTCTCCGGCACGGTCGGCACCGTGCTGCCGGTGTCGGCGAATGCGATCAAGGTCAACGTCCAGGGCAACGAGCTGCGCGACAGTCCGCAGAACCGCGACAGCGGCACGCTGCTCAACAGCAACATGTGGATCGATGCCCGTGATCTGACATTGGTGCCGGCCGGCACCGGCGGCTATGCGACCGATCGCTACTACACCGCGGGCGGCCTGCTCGAGGTCTCGGGCTATCTCAACAACACCGGTCACAAGATCGGCGAATGGACCGCGGTCGGCGGCACCATCACGCTGTCGGCGCCGGAAGTGGTGGCGCAGCAGGGCGCGCTCTTCAACATTTCCGGCGGCGCCGTGCAATATCAGAGCGGCTATGTGCGGCAGACGCTGCTGCTTGGCAATGACGGCCGCATCTACAGTGCCGACAATGCGCCGGCCTATCTGACCTACGTCGCGGTGGCGAACGGCTTCATCGTTAATCACGCGCATTGGGGCGTCGTCGAGGTCTATCTCAGCCCGTTCGGCAAGGGCAGCAGCCGCTGGGAGAACGGCTACACCGTGGGGCGCGATGCAGGCAGCCTCATTCTCGCGACCCCGACCTCGGTGTTCGAGGGTGCGATCCTCGCCAATGTGATCGACGGCGAAGCCCAGCTCGCCAAGCGCCCGGCTGCCGTCACCGACGGCTACAAGCTGACACAGAACACCGCGCCGCTCGCCGGCACGCTGGCGCTCGGGCAGTACACCCGCTATGGCCTCGCCGGCGCCTACAACACCGATGTGACGTTCGGCAATGTGGCGCCGGTGTCGGGCAATCTCGGTTTGACGTCCGCGCTGCCATCCGACCGCACCAACACGGCCTGGTTCGATGCGCCGACGCTAAACAGCTTTGGCCTCGGCGGCTTCAACATCAACACCGCCAACAAGATCTCCGTCAACGCGCCGCTGCAATTTGCGCCGGGCGCGCAGGTCAAGCTGACCGCTCCGACCGTCGATATCGCGGCCGACATCACCGCGCGCTCCGGCAGCGTCACGGTCAGCAACATTCTCAATACGGCAAATGGCACGGTTACGTTGACGAACGCGACTGGAGGCGCGTCGCTGACGCTGGAGTCCGGCGCTGTCATCGATACGCGCGGCCTGTGGGTCAACGCGCTCGTCGATCCGAAGGATGCATCGGGCCTTGCCTTCATCGACGGCGGCAACGTCACCTTCAATTCCTTGCAGAACGTCACGCTCGCTGCCGGCAGCGTGATCGACGTGTCCTCCGGCGGAGCCATTCTTGCCAATGGCAAGACGCAGGGCGGCAAGGGCGGCAACGTCACGATCACCGCGGGTCAGACCCAGCAGGACGCCGGAACGCCGGGCGACGGGACTCTCGTTCTCGACGGTACGATCCGCGCCTGGGGCGTCACGGGCGGCGGTACGCTGACGATCTCGACGCCCGGCAATATCCTGATCGGTGACAACGCCGAATTGGCGGGCGGCATCTTGCCTGCCGGCATGCCGGCGCCGCTTGCCGTGAAGCTCAAGCAATCGCTCACAATTCCTGCAGGCCAGCCGCTGCCGACGGCGCTGACGCTGAACTTCACCACGCTGCTGTACGACGTGCCGATACCGGTTGACGTCAACATATCAGCCGTGCCGACGGTGCCGACCGGTGCGGATTGGGCGCTGCCGCAGGGCATGGATGGTCTCCAAAGCCGGGACAGCAATGGCCAGACCCATTATTGGGGTACAGGCGATGTGATCCCGGCCGGCACGGTCATCACCGGCTGGAGCGGTTCGGGCCACATTTCGGCGGGAATCGTGATTCCTTCCAATGTCTTCCCCGCCGGCCTTCCGATTACGCCCTATCAAGTCACCTACGCAGCAGGATCAATCCAATCCACGCCGATGACTTATCCGGTCGGAGCCGTCATTCCGGCCGGCGTGGTGCTGCCGCAGACCGCTCAGATCGTGCCGGCATCGGCGCTCAATCCTTCGTTCTTCACCGCCGGCTTCTCCAATTACGACATCAATGGCGGGCTCGGTGTCTTGGTGGCGAACAATACCGTGGTTGCGGCCGCGATGCCGGTCTACCGGTTCACGGCGAGCAGTTATACCGCAGCGACCGGCAGCGATCCATCGTCGGCGTTGACACCGTGGACTCCACCGCTGTTCACGGCGGATTCCGTCAAGGCTGCCCTGACCCAGCGCGGCGGTGCGAGCCTCACGCTGCGCTCGCTCATCAGATCCGGCACTGGTCCGCTCACGAGCGGCGGCGCGATCGTGGTTGGCGACGGCGCCTCGGTCAGCGTCGATCCGGGCCAGAGTATCAAGCTCGATGCCTTCGGTCAGATCAGCGTGTTCGGCAACCTCACCGCGCATGGCGGCAGCATCACTTTGGTCAATGATGCGTATGGTGCGCAAGTTCTGGCGGGTCTCAACTTCGACCTGAACGGCAACGGCCGCGGCGTTTCGATCTGGGTCGATGCCGCCGCCAAGCTCGATGTCTCGGGCCTTTCCTATCAGGCGTCCGATACGGCCGGACGTCTATTCGGGCGAGCGACCGACGGCGGCTCGATCACCATCGACGGCGGCGGTGCCTTCGTGATCGTGCGACCGGGCGCCGAGCTCAATGCCGACGGTACCCAGGTTGCGATCGATCTCGCGGCGGGCGGCGCGGCTCCGTCGAGCCGCCCTCAGATGGTCACAACGAATGGCGGCTTCGTTACGCTGGCATCGCAAAGCGGTCTCTATCTCGACGGTGATGTCCACGCCTTCTCCGGCGGTGCCGGTGCGTCCGGCGGCAACCTCTCGATCGCGCTCACCACGCCGAACTTCAAGGGGAACATCTTCCCCACTGGCTTCGCGCCGTCCAATGTGGTCGTTCCAAGCGTGATGACCGTGGTGCAGGGGCGTCCGGATTCCGCGTTGCCGGCGGATATCGCTCCCGGGACGGGTGCGTCGCATCTGGCGTTCGGCCAAGCGACCGTGAGCGCCGACATGGTCAAGGCCGGCGGGTTCGACAGCCTCACCCTCACGTCCGGCGACTACATGCAGTTCTCGGGCAATGTCTCGCTGGCGCTGGGCCGCAGCCTGACGCTGACGGCGGCAGCGTTCACCTCGGGTGCGCCGGTTTCCGGGCCGGTCGACTCCTCGATGCCAAGCACCATTGGCAGCGTGAAGTTGTCGGCGCCGTACATCTTGTTCACCGAACCGGCAGCCAATATCCCTGACGGCATCATCAGCGGCAGCATCCGCAATCCCGCCGGCGCAGCGTTGCCAACCACGGCCACGTTCGAGGCCGACGCAAATGAGATCGACATCCAGGGCCTCATTGGATTTTCGGCGCGCTCGCCGAACAACATGTATGCGCCGGGATTCCTGACGACCAAGCTCGTCAGCCAGGGCGACATCCGCTTCCTGTCGATGCCTGGAGCGGTCGCGACCCAGCTGTCGACCAGCGGCAATCTGGAACTGCTCGCCGCGCAGATTTATCCCGCGACCAATGCCGTGGCCACCGTCATCGCAGGCAGTGGAAATCCCGACCCGACGACCACGCTGACCATCGGACGCACCACCGGCGGCGTTCCGGATGCGCCGCTGTCCGTGTTCGGCCAGCTCGCATTCCAGGCGCCGGTGATCGAGCAAGGCGGCATCGTCCGTGCGCCGCTCGGGCTCCTCACCTTCGGCCTGGGCTATCCCGTCTTCACGCCCCAGCTCGATCTGCTGCCGGGCAGCCTGACTTCGGTCTCGATGGCAGGCCTGACCATTCCCTATGGCGGCACGATCGACGGCGTTACCTACAGCTATAACGGCAGCGCCATTCGTGCGGTCAGCCTGACCAACTTCAACAACAACGGGCCGCAAGCGGGCATCATCCTGGATGGCCAGTCGATCAGCGTCGCGAACGGCGCGATCCTGGATTTGTCGGGGGGCGGCACGCTCACTGGTGCGGGCTTCGTCTCCGGACGCGGCGGCTCGGTCAACGTGATCAACACGCCGCTCGTCAACGCGAACCCGGCCACTCCTGTCAGCAAGGCGACCGACAAGGTCTACGCCATCCTACCCGGCTATGGTTCATCCTACGCGCCGATTGCGCCCGAAAACGGTGCCGGCGATCCCGTGATTGGCCAGCAGGTCACCATTCCGTCCGGTGTCCCGGGACTGCCGGCGGGGACATATACGCTGCTGCCGTCAAACTACGCGCTGCTGCCCGGCGCATACCGCGTCGAGCTCGGGGCCAGCACCACGACCCCGGTTGGCAGCCCGATCACGATCGGCAACGGCACCTACGCCGCTGCGGTCACCACCGGCATCGCCAACACCGCGATCCAGGGCAGCCTGCCGGTGACGGCGCTGATCACCGCGGGCACGTCCGTTCGCAAATATTCGCAATTCAACGAGCAGAATTACAGCGACTTCCTGCTTGCCAACGTGACGCAATTCGGCGGCGTGCGTCCGCTGCTGCCGAGCGACGGCAAGACGCTCGAGATCCAGTTCGAGATGCCGAACGCCACCTCGATCGGAGCCGCGCTCACATTCGACGGCACCGCGCTGTTCCAGGGCGCGCAGGGCGGCAATGCCGGTCAGGTGGCGTTGATGAACGTCGGCGAGATCTATGCCGATGTGCCGACGCCAGGCTTCACCCATACCTCGGTCGGTGCCGCCGACATCAATGCGCTCAAGGCCCCGCGCCTGCTGGTCAACGGAACCGTCACGATCGCCAACGGCACGCTGTTCCTCAATCAGCCCTACAGCCTGTCAGGATATGACCTGTTCATCCGCGACGGTGTCTCGCTCTCCGCCGGCGAAATGTTCTTCATCGGCGGCAATATCAACGTCGGCAACAACGTGATGCTCAGCACGATCGGACAGGGCGCAGTCCCGTTCGATTCCGCATCCACCGGCATGAGCTATACGTCGAGCCAGCTCACGGTTCTGGCGCTGTCCAACGGCGACATCAACTTCCTGCCCTCCAATGTCGGCAGCGGCTCGATCACCGTCGGCGCCGGCGCGTCGCTCTACTCCGAGGGGACGCTGGCGCTGTCCACCAACGGCGCTTCGACGATCGATCCGACCGCCCACTTCGGATCGACCAACATCGCGCTCGCGGTCGGCACCATCAATATCGGCGACGCCGCCACGATTGCCGCGACCGGCGCACCGGCCGGCTTGCTGTTCGATCAGGCGCTGTTCAACACGCTGGTCCACGGTGATCCCCTGCATTACGCGCCGCCGTTGAAGGCCATCACGCTTGCCGCGGCGAACTCGATCAACCTGTTCGGCGGCGCCGGCCTCGACGCCACCGGCAGCGGCGTCAATTTGGTGCTGAATACGTCGGCGATCTACGGCTATGGTGCGGCCGGTGACAGCTCCATGATCGCCGCCAGCAAGATCACGTGGAACGGCATCAGCGGTGCGACGCCGCCGGCCATCGCGGCGGGCGGGCCGGGAAGCGGAGCCGGCACGCTCAACCTCGTCGCCGATGAGATCGATTTCGGCAGGTTTACTTCGCTCGACACCTCGACTGCGAGCCGCGTGATCTACGGCTTCGGCAATGTCAACATCACCGGCAACGCCCGGATTATCTCGGCCGGCAACAGCAAGCTGTTCGTCTATCAGTCGCCGAGCTCGGATCCCGCAGCCGTATTCGGCCAGAGCGGCACCGGCGGCAACCTGACGCTGACGACGCCGCTTCTCACCGGCACGCAGAAGTCGATCATGGCCTATGCCGCGGGCGGCACGCTCAATGTGGTTGCGCCTGCGGGTCTTGCCGCTAGCACGGCGAGCTCCACGGTGGCCGGCGCCGAGATCGACCTGACCGGCGGCAGTGTCGGGATCGGCAGCACGATCCTGCTGCCGAGCGGCAAGCTCGTCGTCAATGCGACTGATGATATCGTGCTCGGGCCCACAAGCCGTGTCGATCTGGCTGGTCGGCCGTCCACGATCCAGCGGGCAACCGTCTATGGCTTCGGCGGTACCGCGATCTTCAACAGCGCGCAGGGCGGTCTGACGCAGCTTGCCGGCTCCGTGATCGATGTTTCCGCGACCAACGCCGGTGCCGGGTCGATCAGCATCGCTGCGGCGAATGGACCTGTCGCGCTCGGCGGCGCGCTCAATGGTGCCACGACAAATGGCTACGCCAGCGGCGATTTCAGCGTGACGGCCGGCCGACTGTCCAGCACAGATTTCGCCGCGCTCAATGCGCTGCTGACCCAGGGCGGATTCTTTGATGCCCGCGGCTTTGATATCAGGAATGGCGACCTGGTCGTCGGCGACGGCGTGAGGGCCAGCAACGTCGCGATTGCCGTCGACAATGGCAGCCTGTTCGTCGCCGGTCGCATCGATGCGTCGGGCGCCGCGCCGGGCACCATCCGGCTCTCGGCCGACAACGGGCTCGCGCTTGCGCCGACCGCCGTTCTCGACGTTCACGGCACGGTGCGGCAGGTCGACAGCTACGGCCAGCCGATCGAGGCGAAGAACCGCGGCCATATCGAATTGACCGCGGCGGGCGGCGTGCTCACGCTGTCGCCGGGCGCGACCATGGATCTCTCGGCGCCGAACGGTGTTGCCTATGGCGATGTGGTGCTGAACGCGCAGCGCACCGGCGAGACCTCGGGCGATATCGCCATCAACGCGGCGGCTCCGCTCAACATCAGGGGCGCATACAGCATCGCGCTCAACGCATTCTGGACCTACGACCTGCCGGGCGGCAGCACCATCAGTCAGACGACGCTCGACGGCTACGACACCGCGAGCACGGCCTTCATCAACGCTGCGTTGGGCAACGCCGGGTTGGCGACGCGTGTTGCGGGCCTGTCTGCTTACGGCAGCGCCTACCACCTGCGGCCGGGCGTCCAGATCACGTCGAGCGGTGACCTGTCGACATCAGGCGACATCGACCTTGCTAAGTATCGCTACGGTGCGCGCGCGGATCGCGATCCGAGCTCTGCGAGCTACGGCGCCGGTGAACCGATGGCCCTGGTAATCCGCGCCGGCGGCAATGTGACGGTCAACGGAAGCATCTCGGACGGGTTCAAGTCGTCACCGGGAACGCCAGGGGTCTACAAGCTGATCGACATCCCTCATGATCCCAACGCGCAGCTGTGGTCGCCCAGCGATACCGGCCTGAACAATTCCAGTTACGTCTATTCCAACAGTGTGACACTGATGAATGACTGGACGGTACCGGACGATCAGTTCTACCAGTCTATGGTCTCGCTGTATGGGATCCCATTCGTCGACGTCAATGGCCATCAATATGGGCCGGGTAACACGATCCCGGCCGGCACGACGCTGAATCCCGGACCTTCGTTAGGTGGGAACGGCTTCTTGATCTTCGATATTGCTACGTTACCTCCGCTCGGAGCGGTGGTCACGCCTGGAATTCCCAGCGCAGCTGCCACGTCGGCTGCAGCGCCAATGCTCGCGCCCGGCTCGCTTTCCGCATCGATTCGGCTCGTGAGCGGTGCAGATCTTGTCGGCGCCGACCAGCGCGCCTTGCAGACAACGCAGGCGCTGCGCGGCAACCTGACCCTGAGCGATCCGGCCTACGATGCGTCGCGCAATGGCACCTTCTTCAGCGTCCTGCGCACGGGTACCGGCAGCCTCGATCTGATAGCCGGCGGCAGCTTCAGCGAGGCCACGCCATATGGCGTCTACACGGCCGGCACGCAGGCGAAGCCGATCCTGGCCGCTGACGGCAGCAATCCCTACGATCTCGTCGGGGTCACCAGCAGCGGCAACTCGCACGCATGGTACACCGAGCATGGCGGCGACCTCCTGCTCACCGCGCAACGGGATATCACCGGCAACATCCAGATCGCGGACAACAACACCCGCTTCGTCGATTCCAACCTCACCGCCAATTGGCTCCGCCTGCAAGGGGGCGGCGCCTCGGCCGATCCGGTCGCGTGGTGGATCAATTTCGGTACGCTCGCGAAGACCTACGCATGGAGCAGCGGCCAGCAGCTGATCGGCTTCCAGGGGATCGGCACGCTCGGCGGCGGCAACCTGACCGTGATCGCGGGCGGCAATGCCGGCGTCACCGGCAACGGCTCGACCGGCCTTGATCTGGCAGTCGCCTCGACCGGCCGCGTGCTGCCGGACGGCACGCTGGTGCAAACCGGCGGCGGCAATCTTGTCGTGAAGGTCGGCGGCGGACTCAATCCGGTGGCAGCGACCACGCCTTTCGGACCGGTGCCGGACTATTACGGCTCGATCACCAATCTGCGCGGCGACGTCACCGTCAGCGCCGGAGCCGTCGGTGCATTGGCCCCGAACACCTGGGCCTCCTATCTGGTGTCCTACGATCCGCGCGCCGTCGATCCCACTGTCTTCAAGCGCTCGCTCAAGACGCCGGGCCCGCTCGTCATACCGGGTGACGGTAGCGTCAGCATCGTGACGCGCGGCGACCTCGTGCTCGGCGGCGCAGGCGACGCCGGAATGGCGACGCCGGTCGATCTGAACGGGATCGCTTACACGGTCCGCAACGCGGACGGCACCACAATGCTCAGGAGCGGAGGGCAATCGAACTTCACGTTGTGGACGCCGCGAACCGCGATCGGTCTTTACGCCGCGGGCGGCGATGCAGCCGTGTTGGCCGGAATTTCCTTCAACAGCACCGGTTTCTTTCCAGGCACGCTGACTGTCGTGGCCGCCAATGGCGACATCCGGTTTGCAGAGCCTGGAGCTGGTGGAGGTAGTCCGGCCATTGAACTGATGCCGTCGCCATTCGGCCAACTCGCGCTGCTGGCGGCTGGCTCGATCTACGGGACGGATCAGGTGGTGGCGATGTCCGGCGCGGACATGAGCACGTTGGCGACGCCGTTCAATGCTGTCTTCAGCACCGGCACGGGTGGGGGTGGTGACAGCAATGCCTGGGCCAACGCCGCTTTCCGGGACAATTCGCTAAGTCCAATCGCCTTTGGCGAGGATCTGCCGATCTCCAATCTGCATGCCGGCGACAGCCAGCCGGCCCTGGTCTACGCCGGTGTCGACATCGCCGATCTGACGCTTGGACAGGCACCGCCAAAGACGCGAACGTTCTCCTCAGGTTTCACTCCCACCCACAGCATCTGGTACACCGCGGCCAAGCCGTTCGAGGTGATCGCCGGACGCGATATCGTCGGCACCGGTCCCGTGGCCAGCGTATTCCTGAACAACAGGCCGAACGACATCTCTTTGATGCAGGCCGGCCGCGATATCTTCTATCAATCGGTCATCGTTGCCGGCCCAGGTCTGCTGCAGCTGCAGGCCGGCCGCAACCTGTACCAGGGCTACTACGGCTCGCTGGTCAGCGTTGGCGATATCGTCAATCAATCCAACACCACGGGCGGCGCGGGCATCGTCACGATCGCCGGCGTCGGCGCCAGCGGCCCCGACTACACCGATTTCGCCAAGCTGTATTTCAATGCCGCGAACCAGCTCCCCGGCGACGGCCGGCCGCTCGCAGGCAGCGGCAAGGTGGCAAAGACCTACGCCGACGAATTGTACGACTGGCTGCGTGACCGCTTCGCGCCCAGCCGGAACTATTCGCATGACGGCCAGCTCTACGTCTTCACAGGCACGAAGGACGATGCGCTCAGCTTCTTCCTGGCGCTGCCGATTGAGCAGCAGGGCGTGTTTGTCCGCCAAGTCTACTACGCGGAGTTGAGGGAAGGCGGCCGCGAGTACAACAACAGGGATAGCAGTCGCCATGGCAGCTATCTGCGTGGCCGTCAGGCGATCGCCACACTGTTCCCGGATCAGGATGCGTCAGGCAATCCGGTCCCGTACTCGGGCAACATCACCCTGTTCAGCGGCGTCGCCAAGAAGAGCGACGGCACGACGTATCTGGCCGATGCCGGCATTCAAACGCAGTTCGGCGGCGACATCCAGATCCTCAATCCCGGCGGACAGATGATCATCGGGGTCGAGGGCGTTACGCCGGGGCCCGGCGCGGGCCTGATCACGCAAGGGCAAGGCGATATCGACGTCTATTCGCTCGGCAGCGTGCTGCTTGGCCAGAGCCGCATCATGACGACGTTCGGCGGCAACATCATCGCGTGGTCGGCGACCGGCGATATCAACGCCGGCCGCGGCTCGAAGACGACGACGATCTTCACGCCGCCCAAGCGCACTTACGATCCCTACGGCAGCGTCAAGCTGTCGCCGAGCGTGCCGTCGACGGGCGCGGGCATCGCGACGCTCAATCCGATTCCCGAAGTCCCGCCCGGAAACATCGACCTGATCGCGCCGCTCGGTACCATCGATGCAGGCGAAGCCGGCATCCGCGTCTCGGGCAACGTCAACCTCGCGGCGCTGCAGGTGGTCAACGCCGCCAACATCCAGGTGCAGGGCACGTCCACCGGCATTCCGACGGTACAGGGGCCGCCCGTTGGCGCACTGACGGCCGCGTCGAACACCACTGCCGCCAGCCAGCAGGCGGTGCCGCCACCGCCGAAGAACAACGACCAGCCCTCGATCATCATCGTCGAAGTCATGGGCTACGGCGGCGGCAGTGGCAATGACGAGACCCAGCCGGAGGAGACGCCGGAGCAGAAGCGCAAGCGGCGTGAGAAGCGGACCTACAACGAGAACAGCGCTTTCCAGGTCATCGGCCTCGGCGACGCGACGGGCTCGTCCGGCAGGTGATGGCAAGGGGCGGGATCGCGGCGGGGGAAGATCGGCAGCGCGATGCAAATCTCGCTGTCGCGGGACCGCAACGGCTCGCGCGCAGCGCGGGCTTGCGATCGCTGATTACTTGACCGTCAGGCGCACATCCGGCGCCGGCCGGTCCGGGACCCATTCCAATGCAAAGCGCTGGCCGGCAATGATCTCATAGGTCGAGAGTTTCGATGCGACGGCATCGCGGAACCTGAGATAGGCGTCACGCTGCCGCCCGCCAGCGCGGGCCGCCGCCAGATTGAGCCATTTGTAGGCCAGCACAAAATCGGTCGGGACGCCGTGGCCCTTGTCATAGATCAGGCCGAGCTGGGCCTGCGCGAACGGATCGCCCTGCACGGCGCCGCGATAAT
Source organism: Bradyrhizobium sp. INPA03-11B (assembly GCF_040446015.1). Taxonomy (NCBI): domain Bacteria; kingdom Pseudomonadati; phylum Pseudomonadota; class Alphaproteobacteria; order Hyphomicrobiales; family Nitrobacteraceae; genus Bradyrhizobium; species Bradyrhizobium sp. INPA03-11B. The sequence goes on along the minus strand of NZ_JASGSR010000017.1, from coordinate 27,124 downwards.
AGAGGTCGGCGGCAGCGGCGTAGGCCTGCGGGACGCCGAAGCCGTGCTCATACATGAAGCCGAGCAAGCCGAGCGCTCTTGGGTTGCCGCGCTCGGCGGCGGGCTCGAGCTCCCGAGCCGCCCTGACATAGTCGCCGCGATGAAAGGCGGCCGCGCCGCGCGCGACGCCGTCGGCGCTCGCGACGGATGCGGTCATCGCCCAAAGCGCGACAGCAAGCGAGGCGCAGAGCGGCCTGCGCGATGTGAAAAGGCTGCGTGCGCTCATGCCCGGCTCAGTGATAGCTGGTGGTGATCGGCGCATTGGTCGTTGTCGTGGCGATGCTGCCGCGCAATTTCGAGCGAAGCTCCTCGGCCACGGTCTGGGCGTCGGAACCGTTGCGGATGATCTGCGGGCGGATGAAGATGATCAGCTCGGTGCGCTGGGTGCCGTTGCTCTGATGCCCGAAGGCGTCGCCGAGGCCGGGGATCTGGTCGAGCACCGGAAGCGCGTTGCGGGCGCCGCTCTGCTGTTCGCTGATCAGGCCCGCCAGCAGCACGGTCTGGCCGTTGGCGACCGAGATCTGGCTCTTGACCCGCCGCTCAGACACGGTCGGCGTCAGGTTCACCGTGCTGCTCTGCGGAACGTTGCTGATCTCCTGCTCGATGTCGAGCCGCACGGTGCCGTTGACACTGACGCGCGGCGAGACCTTCAGGATGATGCCGGTGTTGCGATAGTCGATGGTGTTGACCACCGTATTGCTGGTGGTCAGCACCGTCGCGCTGCCGGTCGACACCGGGACGACGTCGCCGACCTGCAGGGTCGCGACCTGGTTGTTGATCACGACCAGCGACGGATTGGAGAGCACCTTGACGCTGGTGACGGCATGCAGCGCATCCAGGATGAAGCTCGGCTGCGTCTCGGACCCGACCAGGAAGTTGAAGCCCGGGAAGGCCCGGTTGATGAAGGCGTTGGTGACCGAGCCGGCGACGGAGGCGACGCCGGTGGTCGCGTCCGTGGTGGTCGCGGGCGCCGTGGTGGCCTGGGTGCCCGTGAACGAGCCCATGTTCGGCTTCAGGCCGAGGCTCCGGCTGGTGAGATAGGTCTGCACGCCATAGGACAGGGTGTTGTTGAGCGTGACCTCGGCGATCGTCGCGTCGATCGCGACCTGGAGCTGCGGCTCGTCGATCTGCACCAGCGTCGCCTCGATGATGCGATAATTGGCCTGGTCGGCATAGATCAGGAGATTGTTGTTCACGACATCGGGCGTGATCCGCACGTCCTGCATGACGGGCTGGCCGTTGCCGGAGCCCGACGCGCCGCGTCCGGCATCCAGCGCGGCATTGTTGCCCTGGCCTTGATTGTTGGGATTGTTGGACTGTCCGCCGGCGCCAAATCCCTGGCCGAGGCCCTGGCCCGTCCCCGACGTGCCGCGGTTTGCGAAGCCGTTCATGCCCGAATTCGCGCCGTTGTTGTTGTTGAGCGACAGACGGTCGGCGACGCTTGAGGTCGACGAAGCGCCGGAGCCGGGCGCGAGCTGGCTGTCGGCGCTGTCGAGCAAATTGCCGGACGAGCCGCCGAGGAACATGTCGGTCAGCACCCGCGCGATCTGGCGCGCATCGCCGTATTTGACGCGGTAGACATGGACCGAGGTGCGCGCGGTGTCGTTGCGGTCGAGGCGCTTGATCCAGGTCGCGGCCGTGTGCAGCATCTCCGGCTTCTTGGTCACCACCAGCACCGCGTTGAGGCGCTGGATCGGCATGAACTTGATGACATTCTGGCTGAGGCCGTTCTCGCCGGAATCGACGATCTTCTCCAACTCGGCAATGACGGGCGCGGGCGACCCGCTCGAGATCGGGAAGATGCCGACGGACTGGCCGCGCATCCAGTCGACGTCGAAGCTGAGCACGGTGTCGACGGCGGTGCGGCGCTCGGCGCCGGTGCCCTGGATCAGAAGCAGATTGCGCGTCGTGTCGGCACGGACCGAGCCGGCCCTCGTGGCGAAGCTGTCGGTCAGCTTCAGCAGGGTCTGGGCCGACACATATTGCAGGGGGACCACCGAGACGCCGAATCCGGCCTCGGGATTGGCTGCCGCGGCATCGACGCGGCCGCCGCCGACAGCATCGCCGAGCGGCGTCAGGCGGTAGCCCGACGTATCCTTGAGCAACACGACGCCGCTCAGGCGGAGTGCGTTTTCAAGCACGAAGACCATGTCGGATTTCGGCACCGGGCGGACCGACACCAGGCTCACCGTGCCCTGCACCCGCGGGTCGATGGTGTAGCCGACATGCAGGATGTCGCCGAGCACGACCTTGGCGACGGTCGCAACCGGCGTGCTCTCGAAATTCAGGTCGAAGCCGTTGCCGTTTGACGAGGGTTGCGGCCGCGCATCCGCGATTCCAGTCACTTCGCTTCCGTCATACATCGCCGCGCGGACACTGCCGCTCTGGCTGCTGCCCGTCGCCGCCAGCGCGCTGACCGGTTGCGGCTGGCGCTGCGCCAGATCCAGCGAGCGCACCTTGTCGGTGACGTCGAGTTGAGACGCGTCGACGCTCTCGCCGACCGTCGCGGAATTGCAGGACGCCAGCAACCCCAATGACGTCAAGGCAAAAATGGCTGCGAGGCCGCCACGGATCGTCGGGCAGCGGCCCACTTTGCCTACGCGTTGCATGAAGGCCCTTCGCTCTGACTAACTGAAATTTCGATGGCTTGCGACGATCGGTCCTACCCCGGGAGGACTCTTAGCGATCGAACATGACAGAAATAAATTGGTTACATGATTGTCGTTCGAGGCCTGCCCATCGCATCGCACCAAAATCTGTGCAGCCGACGCCCCGTCGTCGTGTCCGCGAAGCCACGTCAAGGCTTCTTGAGCGAGGCGAACGATGCGGCTTCGCACAGCTGTCACACTTCGGATCGATAACCGCAAAACCGCCGGGAGCCGAACGCGACGGCACGTAGCGGACCTTGGCACGAGCTGATCCAGGATAGTGTGGCGGGATATAAGGAATGGCCAACGACCTGTCCGTTCGGTTCGTGGATTATCTCCGTCAGAACAATCACCTGACGCCGATCGACGGGGCGGCCGACCGGACCGGGCCGGGCGCCGATGTCAGGCAGCTCAAGCTGTGGGAGGTCACCAGTCTCTCGCCGACCGAATTCGCCGACGAGGCCGCGCGCTTCTTCGCGCTCGGCCGTCTGACGCTCCAGGATATGACCTCGGCCGAGCCGCTGGTCGGCTCGTTCTCGCCGCGCTTCCTGCGCGAGACCATGGTCTATCCGTGCCGGGCGGCCGATGGGACCACCGTCCTCGCGGTGGTTGACCCGACCGACCAGGCGACGCTGCGGGCGGCGCAGATCGTGCTCGGCGCCGGCATCGATGTGAAGGTGGCCTCATCTGAGGATGTCGCCATCGCGCTGAACAACTCGTCCAGCGCCGAGGAGGTCGAGGCCGCCGATACAACGGCGGCGCTGCCCCGGGAAGACGACATCGAAAGCCTGCGCGATCTGGCTAGCGGCGCCCCGGTGGTCCGCGCGGTCAACGATCTGATCGAGAAGGCGGTCGAGCTTCGCGCCAGCGACATCCATATCGAGCCGTTTTCGGCCGGCCTCATGGTCCGGCTGCGTATCGATGGCCTGCTGCGGCCGGTTGCGGCGCTGTCGGGCGTGCTGCCGCAGGCGGTGGTCTCCCGTATCAAGATCATCGCCAATCTCAACATCGCCGAGCGCCGCCTGCCGCAGGACGGTGCGGCGCGGCTGCGGGCCGGGCGCACCGACATCGATATCCGCGTCGCGATCATGCCGACGCAGCATGGCGAGTCCGCCGTCATCCGCATCCTGCCCAAGGATCGCGGCCTGCTGGTTGTCGAGAAGCTCGGCTTCTCCGCGACCGACGAAGGCAAGCTGCGGCGGCTCTTGAAGCTGCCGCATGGCATGGTCGTGATCACCGGGCCGACCGGCAGCGGCAAGACCACGACGCTGGCGACGATCCTGTCGATCCTCAATGAGCCCAGCCGCAAGATCCTGACCATCGAGGACCCGGTCGAATACGAGCTTCCCGGCGTCAATCAGTCCCAGATCAAGCCGGCGATCGGCCTGACCTTCGCCACCGCGCTGCGGTCCTTCGTTCGCCAGGACCCTGATGTCATCATGGTCGGTGAAATCCGCGATTCCGAGACCGCGCATGTCGCGGTGCATGCGGCGCTGACCGGGCATCTGGTGTTGACGACGCTGCACACCGAGACCGCGGCGGCCGCGGTGCCGCGTTTGCTCGATCTCGGGGTCGAAGGCTATCTGCTGCGCTCGGTGCTGCGCGGCGTGATCGCGCAACGCCTGGTGCGGCAATTATGCGAGCGCTGCAAGACGGCGCGGCCGCTGGCGACGGCTGATTTCACCGAGGATCCCCGGCTCGCCGCGCTTGGCTTCCGCGCCGAGGAGATCATCCAGGAGCCATGCGGCTGCGAGCGCTGCGGCGGGACCGGCTATCGCGGCCGTCTCGGCGTGTTCGAACTGCTCGAACTATCCAATGAATTGCGCGAACTGATCGGAGAGCGAACCGACGGGCTGAAGATCGATACGATGGCGATCCGGGCGGGCATGACCACGATGCTCGATGACGGGGTCGCCAAATGCCGCGCCGGATTGACCTCGCCCGCCGAGATCCTCCGCGTTGCGACGGTGCGGTGACGCCGTGCCGAATTATCGCTATCGCGCTTTGACCCAGGCCGGCGAGATCGTGAACGGCACGATCTCCGCCCCGACCGCGGCCGAGGTGGCGCGGCGGATCGAATATCTCAAGCTGCTGCCGATCGAGACCACCGAGGACAAGCGCGCATCGAGCGCCGCCGGCGGCCGTAGCCTGTTCGGCGGGCCGAGTGCCGCCGAGGTCACCACCTTCACGCGCGACCTCGCGTTGCTACTCAAGGCCGGCGCGCGTCTCGACGATGCGCTGGAGCTTTTGTCCGGCGATGCCGATGTCGGCCGGATGCGCCCGGTGGTGGCCAAGATCCGCGCGGCCCTGCTCACCGGCGAGAGCTTTGCCGATGCGGTGGCGGATCATCCAACCTTGTTCCAGCCGATGTACATCGCGCTGGTCCGGGTCGGCGAAATCTCCGGCACGCTCGACTCGGTGCTGGAGATGCTCGGCACCGAGCGCGCGCGGTCCGAGCAGATGCGGCGCAAGCTGACCGACGCCATGCAGTATCCGGCGTTCGTGCTGGTCGCGGCATCCGGCGTGATGCTGTTTTTCCTGCTGTTCGTGCTGCCGCAATTCTCGACCGTGCTCGGCGATTTCGGCGGCAAGTCGGATACCGCGCTCGCCAGCTTCATCGCGCTGTCGGATTTCCTGCGCGCCAACGCTACGGCGGCAAGCCTGATCAGCGCGGCGACGATCGCGCTGGCATGGTGGCTGCTGCGGCAGGCGCGGGTGCGCGCCGCGCTGGTCAACGCCATCTCGCGGGTGCCGGGCATCAGCAGCGCCTTCCAGTTCTATCGCGCCAGCCTGTTCTGCCGCAATCTGGGCGTCCTGCTCGGCAGCGGCGTCAACCTCACGGCCGCGCTGCGCATCCTCGTCGACATCATGGCGGTGACGGGAAGCGAGGCGAACTGGACCGCGGCCGCGGACCGCGTCCGTCATGGCGGCAAATTATCCGAGGCACTCGCGGTGGCGGACAGCCTGCCGCCGATGGCGGTCCGCATGCTGCGACTCGGCGAAGAGACCGGGCAACTGCCGGTGCTGGCCGGGCGGGTCGCGGAATTCTACGAAGCCAAATTGCAGCGCAGCCTGGACCGTGTCGTCGGCATCGTCGGTCCGCTGGCGATCATCACGATCAGCACCGTGGTCGGCGGGCTGATCGTCTCGGTCATGACGGCGCTGCTCTCGGTCACGCAGCTCGTCGGTTAAAGCAGAGGTCATCGGTCATGATATCGCGCAACAGGATCATCGAAATTCTTTCCATGCGAGCGGGACGCGATCGCGCCCAATCGCAAACGCCAAGGCGTTCGGGCGAGGCGGGCTTCACCCTGGTCGAGATGCTGGTGGTGATTGCGATCATCGGCCTCATCATGGGGCTGATCGGGCCGCGCGTGCTCAACTATCTCAGCGAGTCCAAGGTCAAGACCGCGCGCATTCAGCTGCAGAGCTTCTCCAGCGCGCTCGACCTGTTCTATCTCGACGCCGGGCGCTTCCCGTCCACGGCGGAGGGGCTCGCCGCGCTGGTCCGGCGCACGCCTGGGGTCGCGGCCTGGAACGGCCCGTATCTGAAGGGCGGCAACGTGCCGAACGATCCCTGGAATCACGCCTACATCTATCGCTCACCCGGCGAGCACGGCCCTTATGACATCGTCTCCTACGGTTCTGATGGCCAGGAGGGCGGCAGCGGCACCTCGGCCGATATCTCGCTCGAGAAAACGACAGCCGCCAACACCGACCAGTAAGGATGCATGGCTCGCATGAATGAGGCGGCGCAGCGCGGTTTCACCCTGCTCGAGATGGTGTGCGTGCTCGCCATCATCGCGCTGCTGGCAGCCGTGCTGCTTCCGTTCATTCCGCACCAGACCTCGCGGTCGCGCTTGCAGGCCTATGCGCTGCAGACCGCGACGCTGCTGAAGGCCGATCGCAACGCCGCCATCGAGCGCAGCACCAGCGTCGCGACGCTGGTCGATGCGCCGAGCCGGGTGATCCACTCCGGGGCGTCGCGCATGGCGGTGCGGATCCCCGATGACGTGCGGTTCGACGCCGTGCTGCCGCAGAGCTGTCAGCGCCGCGCGGCCCTGTCGACCATCCGTTTCTTCGCCAATGGCGGTTCCTGCGGCGGCTCCATCGCGCTGACGCGGCTCGATGCGGGATACGAGGTCCGCGTCAACTGGCTCACCGGAAGGGTTGAAATCGTTGCTCGCGACGTCGCCGCCAACTGACCGCGCTGATGCGGGGTTCACCATCATCGAAGTGCTGGTGGCGCTGGCGCTGGTGGCTGTCTCGATCGTTGCGATCGGCGCCGTCATGGGCGTCAAGACGCGCGGCGTCCGCGCCATGGAGCAGCACGTGGCGCTGATACAGGCGGTGCGGACATTGATGACGGTCGGTATTCCGCCGCGCGCCGAGTTGCAGTCGGGCTCGACGACGGGGCAGGCGGAGGGCTATCGCTGGACCATCGAGGTCAGCCCGCTCGGCGGCGACTGGAAAGTCCCTGATGGCAACGCGCCCTGGGCTCCGGAGCTGGTGCGGATTCGCGTCAAATCTCCAGGCGGTGCGCTGTCCGACATTCGCACGGTGCGCCTGATGCCGAGGTCTTCGGAAGGATCCGCGCAGTGACAGCACAGCGAACCAATGAGCGCGGCTTCACGCTGATCGAGATGATCGTCGCGCTGGCGCTGATGGGGCTGTTGCTGTCGGCGCTTGCCGGCATCACGGGGGAATGGCTGCCGACCTGGAACAGGGGGCTCGACCGGATCCAGCGCAGTGAATTGATCGGGATCGCGCTGGAACGGATCGGCGCCGATCTCGCCGCGGCCGAGTTCGTTGCGGCGAACCGCGATACCCACAAGCCGCTGTTCGACGGATCGGAGCTATCCGTGACGTTCGTGCGCACCTCGGTGGGGCCGAATGCGGGCCCGGGGCTCGACGTGGTACGCCTTGGCGAGACCCGCGACCGCGGCGAGTTCGTCACGGTCCGTTCGCAGGCGCGGTTCACGCCGCTCGCCGACGGGGTGTCGCTATCGGAACAGGTGCATCTCGGCAGCCCCGTGGTGCTGCTGCGTGCGCCCTATCGGCTGTCCTTCGCCTATGCCGGTGCCGACCGCGCCTGGAAGAGCGCGTGGAAGGATGCCGACCGGCTGCCGGCGATGATCCGGTTGACCGTGCGTGACGCGGCGAGCCAGCGCGTCCTGTCGGTTTCGACCATCGCGCCGGTCCATGTCCAGATTCCGAGCGACTGCACCAAGCCGGACGGCAATTGCGGCGACAAGGGCAGCTCCAACGTTCCGACCGATCAGGGGAAGACGTGATGGGCGCGCCCGGCAACAGCGGCCGATCGCCGGCCGACCGCGGCTTCGTCATCGTTGCGGTGCTCTGGATCCTGCTGGCACTGTCGTCGCTGGCGATCATCTTCTCGGCCTATCTTGCCGCGTCGGCGCGCGCATTGGCGGCGAGCGACTTGTCGTTGCAGACCGAGGCGCTGGTCTCGGCCGGGCTCGAGCTCACCGCCTATCAGCTGACGCTGACGGATGAGAAGACGCGGCCGCAATACGGGGCGTTTCATTTCGGGCTGGATGATGCCAGCGTCAACGTAGGCTTCACGTCGGAAGCCGGCCGCGTTGACCTGAACTACGCCTCGAAGGAGATGCTGATCGGCCTCTTCGTCGTGCTCGGCGCAAGCAAGGATGCCGCCAGCGAATATGCCGACCGGATCGTCGGGTGGCGGACCCGGCCTGCGCCGGGCAGCGAGAATGTCGAGGCGGCGCGCTACAACGCGCTGGGCTATTCGCCGCGGCAGGCGCTGTTCACCCATGTCAACGAGCTGGCGCTGGTCGCCGGCATCCCCGAGGCCTTTGTCGATCGTGTGCTGCCATTCGTGACGGTGTTTAACGGCAGTCCGGATGTCGATCCGAAAATCGCCGCGCCGGAAGTCGTGCTGGCCATCGATAAGGTATCGGGCAAAGCACAGGACGGTTTCGGGGCGAGTGCTCTTGGATCGAATGTCCTCGGCTCGAATGCTCCCGGCTCGAATGCTGCCGCGCCGAACGGCCTCGCCGCTGCAGCGCAGGCCCCGAACCCGCAAAGTGCGGCTTCGACCGCGCAGAGCCCGTGCTACCGGATCGCGATATCGATCCGATTCCGCAATGGCCACCGCACCACGTCTGAAGCGGTGATCGCGCTCGGCGACAAGGTCGAGCCTTATCGTGTGTTGTCCTGGCAGAACGACCTTGAACCGAGAAGCCCGGTTCTGTTGCGCGGGAGAGGGTGATGGCAATGCTTGCCGAAGCACGGCAATGGTTCGAGCAATGGATCGGCGCGGTCGCGACTGCCGTTGACGGCGTCGCGGGCCGGTTCATGCGCCGGCGCAGGGTCGAGCTCGACGAGAATGGCGACGGCACCTTCACCGCCCGTCTCGCGGTGGCGAAGGATGGCTCGCCCGTGACGCCGGCGTCGTTCCGACTCGATCACGATGCGCCGCAGCCTCCGCTGCCGGCGGACTGGAAGACGGCCCTCGATGGCAGCCGCATCGAGGTGCGATTGCGATCGGATCATGTCGTCAGCCGCGTGCTCGATTTCCCGAACCAGGCAAGCGACTTCCTCGACGGGATGATCCGTGCGCAGGTCGACCGGCTGACGCCATGGACCGCCGCCGATGCAGTCTTCGGTTGGGGTTCGCCGCAGCCGATCTCCAACGACCGCATCGAAGTCGCGTTCAGCGCCACCGCGGCGGCCAAGGTCGATCCGTTGATCCGGATGGCAAGGCAGCTCGGCGCCGCCTCCATTGCGGTCACGGCGCCGGCAGTCGGCAGCGACGCTGCCCCGCAACAGGTGACGCTGCTCGACCGGTCGCTGCGCGGCCTTGCCGGGCCTGCGGTCCCGCGGCTGCTGCGTATCGGCCTGGCTTCGACGGCGGCCGCGGCCGCGGTCTGCCTGCTGCTTAACATCTATGTCGGCGGATGGCTGCAATCCGAGCAGGAGGATCTGCAACACCGCATCTCGCAGCGCCGTGCCGCGCTGCGTCTCGATGCCAATGGCGATACGTCCGGCCTCGGCCTGCTGGCCAAGCGCAAGCAGACGACGCCGTCGAGCGTCATGGTCCTGGAAGCGATCTCGCGCGTGCTGCCCGACACGACCTATGTGACGGAGCTCCGCATCGAGGGCAACAAGGTGCAGGTGGTGGGACTGACCCAGGATGCGCCGTCCCTGATCCGGCTGCTGGAGCAGTCGCCGCAATTCACCCGCGCGACGTTCTTCGCGCCGACGACCCGCGCCGCGAATGAATCGGCGGAGCGGTTCCACGTCGAGGCCAATATCTCTGCTTATTTTGGGTCCGGTTCATGAGCGCAACATCCCGATCGCTGACCGCGGTCAGCACCTCGCCACTGGTCGCGACTGCGAGCTATCTCGGCCTCTTCGTGCTGCTGCTCTTTGTCGTCATCTCGTCGCTCTCGGACATCATCGGCCTGCGCAGCGATGTCGCGGCATCGGCCGGCATGCTGGAGCAGCTGGAGGGACGATCGAAAGCTAAGACCGCGCCCGGAGAGGCGGCCATGCCGACTGGCTCCGCCTATCTCGAAGGGGCGACCGTCACGGTCGCCGGCGCCACGCTGCTGCAGCGCGTGTCGGCCGCGGTGATCAAGGCCGGCGGCAATGTGCTGTCGACGCAGCTCGACGTGCCGAACGCGCCGGCCAAGGCCGGCTTCATCAGCATGGTCGCGAGCAGCGAGATCGAGCAGGCGCAATTGCAGCAGGTGCTTTACGATCTCGAAGCCGGCATGCCGTTCCTGTTCATCGATCAACTCGTGGTGCAACCGGTCGCCGACGAAGCCGCCAAGGGCGGAGATCCCGGCAAGTTGCGCGTGCTGCTTGGTGTCTCCGGACAATGGCGAGGAGCCAAATGATGCGACGCTGCGCTGCGACCATCCTGCTGTTGGCGGTGTCGGCTCAAGCCGCATTGGCTGCCGTGCCTGACCGGTCCGGCGATGCGCTGGATGCCGGCTTGCTCGACGAGACCCGCCTGGGAGGACCGGTGCTGAGTTCGCCGCCGGCCTCCGAGCCGGTGACGTCGGTCCGCGTGGCCCCTGCACCCGTGCCGACGCCGCGGCCGCTCAGCGCAAATCCGCTGTGGGCCATCCCGCTCACCACGCTGTCCAACACCCGCGACCGCCCGGTGTTCTCGCCGTCGCGGCGGCCTCCGCCTGTCGCCGTTGCGGAGCCGGAGGTCAGCAAGCCGCCGCCGCCACCGCCGCGCAAGGTCGCGACCGAGCCGCCGCCGCTGTCGCTGGTCGGCACGATCTCCGGAGATGATGAAAGCTTCGGGATCTTTCTCGATCAATCGAACAAGACTGCGCTGCGGCTGAAGATCGGCGACGATTTCCAGGGCTGGAAGCTGCGGACCATCAAGGCCCGCGAAGCCACCATGGAGAAAGACGAGCACGCCGCGGTGCTCACATTGCCTCAGCCCGGCGGTGATGAGAGCGGCGAGGCCCGCCTCGTTCCGGTCAGCACCGAGCGCAAGCCATTGGCGGCGCGAATCCAGAGGTGATTGTGCGCTAGTTCAACGCGAGCCAACTCTGAAGGGCCGGCGTCAGGAGAAGCCCGAGCGCAAGAAACGGGCCGAACGGAATCGACGTCTGACGCTTCATCTCGTGTCCTGCGAGTTGTAGGCCGCCGGCCACCCCAAGTGCCGCGAGCGCCGCGATCAGCAGCAGGGTCGGGATCCCCGACGCGCCGACCCAGATCGATGCTGCTGCAAGAAACTTGACGTCGCCAAGTCCCAACCCGTCCACGTGCCGTAGCGCAAAGTAAAGGCGCTGCAATAGCCAAAACACGATGCCGACGAGGGCGGCGATCGCCATCGCACTGAAGGCGGCTGTTGCGCTCTCAGTGATGACGACGTTGGCAAGCCCGAGCGCTGCGATCGCAAGATTCAGCCCGTCGGGAATGATGCCGTGACGAAGATCGATCAGCGCAACGCTGCAGCAGAGCACGCAAAGCGCGCCGTAAGATGCAATGAAATAAAGAGCTTCGTGATCGATCTGCATGGTGACGGGACAAGTGTGACGCGTGGACACATTGTGTTGCAACAACTCGCGCGCGTTGAACAGTGCATTTTCATCGATCGGGCAGCCGCATGATGCGTTTGCGGGATTGTGATCGTCATCGCCGAAGACGAAACAGAAAAGATGCGACAAAAAGTCTGCGCTGTCACAAATCCGCATAGGATACCGACAATAGTTCGCACCGTTGCATGCCACGAGCCCTTCGCGGCAGATGAGTGGGTTGACTATGTACAAGATGCGAGTGGCGGCGTGCCTGGCTTTGCTGGCAGCGTCGGCAAACGTGCGCGCCGCGAATGCGGGCGCTCTTGAGGACGGCGCCGAGCATTATCGACCCTACCTGATCGAGGGCGTTGGCAGCGCGCTGGCGGGCGCGCGCGCGTTGCGTGAACGCGCCGCTGCCGCGGATTTGCCCGGTGCAAAGAAGGCCTGGTTGTCGGCGCGCGCCGGCTGGGAGCGCTCGGAAGTGTTCACCGCGGGCTTCGTGCCCGAGCTCGATGCGCAGATCGACGCCTGGCCGAACGCGGACAGCGGGTTTCATGCCATCGAGGCAAAGCTATTCGGCGCTGCCAGCACCGATGTTGCCGCCGATGCGACCGGCCTCGTCGAGCATCTGAACGACCTTCACGGCAAGCTCAAGGACATCAAGCTGACGCCGCAGGGGCTGCTGGACGGCACGGTGCGGCTCGCCTACGAAGTCGGCGAGAGCAAGGCCGATGGCGGCGAGTCGCGCATCAGCGGCACCTCGCTGGACGATATGCGCAACAATATCGCCGGCATCGACTTCGCCTATCACACGATTTTCTCTGCCGCGCTCAACACGGTGGACGGCAAGCTCGACGAGATGGTGACGAACCGCATCGAGCAGTTGCAGGCGATCGTCGCCACGCCCGACCTGCCTCACGTCAATATCGCCGATCTGCGCCGGACCAGCGAGGAACTGGTCGTCGCGTTGCAGAGTGCCTCGGCAAAGCTCGGGTTGCAGCGCCCGACCCTGGAGGCGCAGGCGCGATGACCTTGCCTCACCGGCGTCTGGCCGCGCTGCTCTCCGGCGTCGTCGCCCTTGCGCTGCTCGGACGCGCGGCGGCGTTTCCGGTCGACGGTGACAAGACCGTGCTACCGGTCGCGACCGAGCTGAACGAGGATGCGCTCGACAAGCCGCGCGAGGTGTTCCAGTCGGAGCGGACCGGAGCCAAGTCGTATCTGGTCAACCTCGGTGATCTCGCCTTCAATTCGCCGGGGCTGCTCGGCGAGGTGGCGCGGCAGGCCGGCGTGAGCTGCGGCACCTGCCACGTCAATGGCGCCAACAACGCCAAGTTCTTCATGCCGAAGATGTCGAGCCGGCCCGGCACGTTCGACACCACCGGCCCGCTGTTCAATCCGAAGGCCAATAATCTGGCGTTCGATCCGGTGCGGATCCCGAGCCTGCGCGGCGCGCGCTACCTTGCGCCCTACGGCGCCGACGGCCGGTTCGCCTCGCTGCGCGACTTCGTCCATAACGTCATCACCAACGAGTTCGCAGGACCCGAGCCGTCGCCGGCAACGCTCGATGCGATCGTGGCCTATCTTCACGATATCGATTTCCTGCCCAATCCGAGCCTCGGTCCCGCCGGGCGGCTGGCCGGCAGGATCACCGACGCGGAGCGCCGCGGCGAAGCGCTGTTCGCAAAACCGTTCCCGCACGATCCTGCGCTGAGCTGCGCGGGATGCCATGTTCCGTCGTCCGGCTTTGTCGATCACCAGCAGCACGATGTCGGTTCGGGCGGATTGTTCAAGACGCCGACGCTGCGCAACGCCGACTTCAACGCGCCGTATTTCCACGACGGCCGGTTCGATAATTACAACCAGGTGGTCGACTATTTCGACCGGACCTTTCAGCTCGACCTCTCGGCGCAGGACAAGGGCGACCTCGTCGCCTATCTCACGGCCGTCGGCGACGGCGTGCAGCCTTATGAGCGCGACGGCGCCGGTGCGACGCTGAAGGAGATCAACGATTTTTCGACGGTGCTCGCGACCGCGATTCCTGCCGGTGACAAGGACGTTGTCGCGCTGGCGGTCGATACGATCGGCCGCGAGCTGCGCGAATTGACCGAGCAATATCCCGATCGCAAGAACACCAGCGTGTCGGGCGGCGAGCAGCAGCGCGTGCTTGCGCGCAACGGGCTGAAAGAGCTCGTGCTGACGTTGCGGCGAATCGAGATGGCCGTTGCAGCGGGACGCTATGCGGACGCTGCGACCGAGTTCAGGAATTATCGCAACCTGATGGCTGCTGCGGTGCCTGCGCTGTTGGCCAGCGCCGAGCCGTGGTCGCTGTTCAATCAAGGCGTGCATGACCAGCATTACGCTGCACTTCGCGAGGTGATGCGCTCCAGGCACGTTTCGCATTGATCAGCTTGTATTGCGGTGCACTCGCGCAACGTGCCGTTGCGTGGATTGCGTCGTCAATTTTCGATCTTCAGTTGAAGAGTCGAATCGTGGAGACGCATCGCGCGACGGCAGATGTCTCCACGGGAAAATCTTTGAACGTTTCGAAATTTCTCGCGCGCTTTCACGTAAGCGAAAAGCATGCGTCATACTGTCGCACTAAGCAGGGCGTGTTGCTAACCGCAAACACCCTGAGGTCGACAATGAGTTTGAATTACAAAAAGCACTGGCGAACCAGCACCGCGCTCTGCATCGCGTCATCGGTGCTCGTCGCAACAGCCGCATATGCCGCTCACTATCCGGGCGGTCGCAGTGATTGGGACAAGCGTTCGCATCACAATCATCAGGCGCACGAAGAGGGCGATCGTGCGAAGCATGAGAACCATGGCCATCATGGCGACGGCGATCACGGCGCGAAGACCGCTTCGCCGATCAAGCACGTCATTATTCTGATCGGCGAGAACCGCGGCCTGGATCACACCTTCGGTATCTACAAGCCGAAGGGCAAGGGGCAGACCATCTCCAACCTGTTGTCGAAGGGTATCGTCAACGAGGACGGAACGCCGGGACCGAACTTCGCGCAGGCGCAGCAGGCCTCGGTCGCTGGCCAGCCGTTGTATTACATCGGTGCGCCGGCGATTTCGAAGTCGCCCTACAACGCGACCAACCTGATGCCGCAGCCGAACACCAACGGCACGCCGACCGCGCAGAGCGACACGGCGCCCCCCTTCAAGACGATCACTGAGGCCAACATCGAGACGGACATGGATCCGGCCGATCTCGACATCCTCACCACCGGCTTCAGCGGCCTGCCGACCGGTGTGCTGGATACCCGCGTTCCCGGCGCCGGCGGTCTGAACGGACCGTTCCCGCTGCAGGGTGAGCAGATCAGCGACGACGATTACACCGGCGACTCGACCCATCGCTTCTATCAGGATTGGCAGCAGGAAGACTGCAGCGCCGCCAACGCCACCAAGAAGAACAATTCGGGCTGCCTGAACGACCTGTTCCCGTTCGTGATGGCGACCTATTCGTCGTCGAACAAGAGCATGGCCAACTCGATGGGCTTCTACAACGCCCAGCAGGGTCAGGCCCCGGTCCTGAAGATGCTCGCCGACCGCTTCACCCTGAGCGACAATTTCCACCAGTCGTTCCACGGCGGCACCGGCGCGAACCACTTCATGCTCGGCACCGGCGACGCGGCCTTCTGGAGCGACGGCAAGGGCAATCCGGTGACGCCGCCGGCGAACCTGATCGCCAACCCGAACCCGGCCACGGGCTCGGTCAACCGCTACACCGTCGACGGCAACTGGAGCAACTGCTCGGACGTGTTCCAGCCAGGCGTGAAGCCGATCGTTACCTATCTCAACAATCTGCCGTACGCGGCGGAGCCGAACTGCAAGCCCAACCACTACTACATGCTCAACAACGTCAATCCGGGCTATCTGCCGAACGGCGCGCTGTCGGGCGGCAACAACGTTCCGCCGTCGTCGGTTCGCACGATCGGCGATGCGCTGATGGAGAAGAACATCTCCTGGGCGTTCTATGGTGGCGCGTTCAACGACGCCGTGGCGCTTGCCAATGCCGCGGTTGCCGCCAATCCGTCGAACCCCAACCTCAGCGCCGCTGCGCTCGCCGATCCGGCGCATGCTCTCGGCGTTGCCTACTGCCAGATCTGCAATCCGTTCCAGTATGCGACCTCGATCATGGCCAATCCGGCCGTGCGTCAGGCTCACATGAAGGACACTGCCGATCTGATCACGGCGATCCAGAACAACACGCTGCCCTCGGTGTCGTTCGGCAAGCCGGACGGTCTGCTCGACGGTCACCCGCAGAGCTCGAAGGTTGACCTGTTCGAAGCCTATGTCCTGAACGTGCTCAACGCGCTGGAGAACAATCCGGAGCTGAAGGCTGACACCGCCGTCTTCATCACCTGGGACGAGGCCGGCGGCTACTGGGACTCCGGTTACCAGCAGTCGATCGACTTCTTCGGCGACGGACCGCGCATTCCGACCCTGATCCTCTCGCCCTATTCGACGGGCGGCAAGGTCAACCACAACTACGCCGACCACGTTTCGCTGCTGAAGTTCATCGAACGCAACTGGAGCCTCCAGCCGCTCACGAACCGCAGCCGCGATAACCTGCCGAACCCGAGCTACTCGAAGAACAACGAGTACGTCCCGACCAACAGCCCGGCGCTGTCTGACCTGTTCGACGCGTTCGACTTCAGCAAGCCGGTCTCGTTGTCCTACACCGAGTGATCGAGCTCTCGTCCACGACAAGGTCTTGAACCCATCCAAGGCCGGCGCCGATCGAACCTTTGGTTCGGTCGGCGCCGTCATGTTCTGCCTGCCTATCAGTGAACAACCTGGGGTATGCGATGACGCGCGACGAAAAGACGTGCAAGGGACGGCGGCGCGCGGCGGCCTGCCTGTTCGCCGTCGCCATCCTGGCCGCCGCGCCGATAGAGGCCACGGCGCAGCAATTCTCCGCCGACCTCGTCGCGCGGAAGGACGATACGGCAACCGCGATGGGAACGCTGCGGGTTTCGGGCCGAAAAGCGCGCATCGAGACCACCGCGCTGCCCGACGGCTTCTTCCTGCTCGATGCGGCCAGACCCGCCGCCTATTTCGTCCGGCCGGCCGCACATGTCTACATGAATGCGATGCAATCGAGCCCGCTCACCCAGCTGTTCGTGCCGGTCGATCCCGACGATCCGTGCCGCCAATGGCTGGCGATGGCGCAGCTATCCGCGCCGGTCGATGTTTCGACCTGGCGCTGCCAGCACGATGGACAGGAAGCAATCGCGGGACGCAATACCGAAATCTATCGAATCGCCGGACCGTCCGGTTTGAGCTTTACCGGCTGGATCGACCGCGCGCGCAGCTTTCCGGTGCAGATCAAGACCGTGGACGGGACGGTGATATCAGCCGATCACATCCGGGACGAGCCCCAGCCGGCGCAAAGCTTCGAAATCCCCGCGGGTCTGCGCAAGTTCGATCCGCAGGCGCTGATCCGCCGGATCCAGCAGAGCGATGTATGGGTCGAGCCGCCGGCCTCGCAGTGATGGGCCGCGCGCTACTGCGATTGCCCGCTCGCCACCGGCAGCATCCGGCCGAGCGCCGTGTAGTGAGCTTGATGCACGTTGCCGTTGAACAGCGACCACGGCTCGGCCTTCTTTAGCGCAACGGGAACGTCGAAATTCACCAGCTGGGCGAATTTGCGATACTCCGTCATCGCTTCGTCGGTATGGCCGGCCGCGACTTCGAGGTCGATGCGGCGCAGCGTGAGGACGAGGTCCTTCAGGATCGCGCGCGCCGCCAGCCGCTCGTCCTTGCCGCCGATCGAGGTGTTCCTGATGTCGGGGATGTGCTCGGTCAACTCGCGCAGCTCGGCGCCGACCCCGGTCACGGCCAGCGACACCACCGCGGTATCGGCGGCCGGGATCGCGGCCTCGAGCACGCTCGACAATTCCAGCACCTCCTTCATCCGGAGCACGACGCCGTCCTTGTCGAATGGACGTTCGCCGTCGCCGACCGCATTCAGATAGGCGACGAGGTCCTGCATGTCCTGGGCCGACAGTTCGAGGTCGAACACACGGTCGAAATGCTCGACCACCTGCTCATACGTGTCGTAGCGGCCGTCGTGGAAGTACGGCGCATTGAAATTGGCGTTCAGCAGGGTCGGGGTCTTCACCAGTCCGCCCGATCCGACGTCGTGACGCACCTGGTCGTTGAAGGTTCCAGCCGGAAGATGGCAACCGGCGCAGCTCAACTCGGCCTGCTTCGGGAATGGTTTGAAGAACAGCGTCTCGCCACGGCGCTCGGCCACGCTCGCCCGCGTGCCGAGCCTGCCGCCGGGCGCAATCTTCGGATTGGGGAGGAAGTCGATGTCATTGATATAGGCGACGAGGCCGTCCACAACCTCGTCGCTTGGCCGCGGCCCGGAAAACTCGTTGACGATGACATTATAGACGAACTCACGCAGCGAGGTGATGCGCCCGTCATGTCCATAGGGGGCGAGGAAGCGGGCGCCGCGCAGGCTCGGAATCCTGACCGGATCGAGGATGCTGTTGAACGTCTTCGCGTTGAAGACGAGGCTCGTCGTGTCGAAGGTGCCGGGGCGGGACGATAGGCCCGGGACGAACAATTTCGGGTTCGATGCGCCGTTGACGTGGCAGGTGCCGCAGCTCATCTCGGCCTGACGCGCCTTGCCGCCGAAGATGGAAGGCGAGTTGAACGCGAGATCGCCGAGATTGACCAAATAGGACTTTCGCCCGCCCATCGCCTCGGAATGAAAGAGCTCGCGCGGCCGCGCCAGCGCGTCCTCGGATAATTCAGTGCCGGCCGGCAGCACGGTCTGATCGCCGCCGAGCGGAAACGCCAGCGCTTGCACCGGCAGCAAGGCAACAACGAGCGCCAGCAACGCGGTCCGCGCCGGTGTGACGCCGCGATCGCTAGATGCCGCACGACATTTTCCCGAGCCGGACGCCAGAATATCCCAAGCCATTGCGAGAAAACGCCCCTTGTCACAATGCATATGCGCCGCCGCAGGTCGAAGATGTCACGGAGGTGACAGTTTCCTGTCGGCAGGATCAACGACCGTCTGTTTGGATAGACGACTGTTGATTGCGGTTTGATGACGATTGATCAACGAGCCGCAGACCGGGCTGTATGTGACAGAAGGAAAAATTATCGGCGTGTGCGGGTCTTTTCACGCGTTTGTGCGCGCGTCGAAAAACAGTCATCCCAGCGAAATGTGTTTTGCATAGCGTGTAACTCCATTTCTATTTCTTTCTGAAATCAGGAGAGCACTATGCGGCTTTGGGGAGCCATTCCGGCGCTCGCAGTTGTTGCTGGCGCCGTTGCCATCTCACCGGTGGCAAGCGCCGAGAATTTGGTCGAAAAGATCGTTGATGAGTTCAAGCACGAGGTGCGGGACGAGCTGCGTGAGCTGCGTGACCGCGGCCATGAAGGCGTGCATCAGTACAAGCACATCGTCGTCATCTATCAGGAAAACCACAGCTTCGATAACCTCTACGGGCATTGGGGCGATGTCGGTCGTGACCGGATCAACGGCACGTCCGATGCCGATCAGGCCCATACGCTGCAGGTCCGCCAGGACAACCAGACCGTCTATGCCTGTTTGCTGCAGAACGACGTCAACCTGACCTCGCCGTCGCCGCAGCCGACCACCTGCACCGACAATACCGGCTCGGTCGCGATCCTGAGCGCGTTCAAGAACAAGCCGTTCGAAATCAACGACTTCATCCCGACCTCGGCGACCACCTGTCCGAAGCCGGTCGGCGCCTTCGCGCCACACGGCTTCCTCAACGGCACCGGCGCGCCCGGCGGCTGCACCGAGGACATCGTGCATCGCTTCTACAGCGAGCAGTATCAGCTCAACGGCGGCCGGCAGAACCGCTACGTGACCGGCAGCGACGCATCGGGCCTGGTGATGGGCTACTACGACACCAAGAAGCTGCCGATCTACGCCTATCTGCATAGCCACGGCGCCCCGAACTACGTCGTCGCCGACAGCTTCTTCCAGGGCGCGTTCGGCGGTTCGTTCCTCAACCACCAGTTCCTGGTCGCGGCCGCGGCGCCGCAGTTCGTCGGCGCCTTGAACGACGGCAGCGCCAACGACTTCCACTCGATCGTCGATGCGAACGGCATGCCGACCAGCACGCCGCTCTACACGCCGCTCTCCACGGTGAAGGACGCGCAGCTGACGGCGAAGTGCAACCAGACCGGTCTGCCGGCCGGCCTCGCCTGCGGCGATTACGCGGTCAACACCACGCAGCCGACCTATCAGCCCTATTCCCCGGGCACTCCGGACATCAAGCGCCTGCCGCCGCTGCACAATCCGAACATCGGCGATCGGCTGTCGGCGAAGCATGTTGACTGGGCCTGGTATTCGGGCGGCTGGTCGAACGCCAACGGCGATGTCGGCGCTTCCGGCTGGACCAACGGCAACGGCACGACCTGCACCGATCCGAATCATAACTCCAAGGCGGTGTTCCCGAACTGCCCCGACGTGGATTTCCAGTTTCACCATCAGGCGCTCAACTACTTCGCCAATTACGCGCCGGGAACGCAGGCCCGCAGGGATCACCTGAAGGACGAAGCGGAGTTCATCCAGGCGGCCAAGAACGGCCGGCTGAAGCAGGTCAGCTTCATCAAGCCGATCGGCGAGGAGAACGAGCATCCGGGCTACACCAGCGAGTCCGAAGGCAGCCAGCATCTCGTCGATCTCGTCAAGGCGATCGTCGAAGGGCCCGATGGCAAGGACACGCTGATCGTCATCACCTATGACGAGTTCGGTGGACAGTGGGACCACGTTCCGCCGCCGCCGTTCAACCGTCATGGCGCCGAGGCCAAGGCTGCGGACCAGTGGGGCCCGGGCACCCGCATTCCGGCGCTGCTGATCGCCAAGCGCTTCAACAAGTCGGGCGTCGCGCATGAGGACTTCGACACCACGTCGATCCTCAGGATGCTCGAGAAGCGCTTCGACCTCGATCCGCTGGTGACGCGCCCGGTGCGCAGCCTCTCGGCGGCGCTGAAGGCCGGCGAAGGCTGGCACTGATGCGAGAGATCATCCTGGCCCGCGCCAATAGCTGACGCGGGCCAGGACTTTCACCAGGCTTCAGGGCCCTTACAGGATCAGATCATGCTGCACATGCGTCACTTGATCTGAAATGACGGTGCCTCCGGTCTGTGCGGCGCTTTCCGGACTGGGCGCGAATGGCAGGGCGTGTGTCCCGGCGCTGGCGCCCTGGATGTCAACCTGAAGGCCGGTCGTGGCCGAATGGCCGTCCTTGTCAACGGCGGATACATCGAACAGAAGATCCGTGCTCGGAAGGCTCGTCTTCTCGTCGTAGGTGATGTTGTTGACCGTGAAGGTGGGGTGGCCGGCTTCCGCTCGATCATAGTCGATCTGGACCTGATTGAACGCCTTTCCGACGTAGAGCGTGTATGTCTGCGTCGCGTTGTCGAAGGTGTAGGTATTGATCAACGACGTGTTCGACGTTTCCTGCACCACGATGCCGGCGCAGCCGCCGGGTGGTTTGGGAACACAGATGCTGAAGTCGTGAACGCAGGTGCTGCCGTCGAGTACCTTGAAAGTCAGGGTAGCGGTGCCGCAATCCTGCCAGTGTGCGAGAGTGAAATCGACCTGTGACTGTTTCTCGGTGAATGCGAGATTCAACCGCTCGGAGGGGGCGATTTGCTGGTCGTCATCACCGACCGAGATGCCGTCGCTCGATGCCTTGACATCGAGGGGATGACCGGCGCAGTCAGACCCTGTGACAACGAGTTGTGCGTCCGGAGCCGTGAGTTGCGGCGAGCCGCCGTTCGAGGCGCCGAAATCGGAGCCGGTGACGGTGACGTCCTTCAACTGCTCGACCTTCTCGAAATTGAAGCAATAGGTGCCGTCCGGATTGATCAGGAGTGCAAAGAGGGGATCGCACAGCGCACCGCCTGAATCCGTACGGTAGGCGTCCAGTTCGACACCGCCACCGGCCGCATGGGTCGAATAGTAGAAAGTGTAGTCATCGCCGTGTCCGGTGACATGCACCGAGGTGACGCCATCGCCGAGGCTTGAGGTCGCTAGGTCATATCCCGTGCTGCCGACCTCGCCGTCGTGGATGGCGACGTGCATTGCGGCCTCACCATCCGCGCCGAAATTGACATCGAAAGTACCGGTTGCGGCTTGATAGTCGTGAGCGGCGATGTCGGTCACTGGGAAGCCACCAATTGTCGGACTGTCTTCCGTAATCGCCAACTGCTTGCCGAGATCAATACTCGCGCTCTGGAAGTCGCCGTCCTTGTCCGTGATCGTTGCAGTGAGGCCTATAATGCCGGCCGCAAGCGACACGCCTGCCGCGTCGTCGGGACCGGTGCAGAACGGCTCCTCCACCGCCCGATACTCGGTGAAGCTCACGCAGCCCGTGGCCGGATTGAGCGAGATGGTGAATGCCAACGCGCCGTTCGTGCTGCCGACATGGCCTTCGATTGTATTGCCCTTCAAGACCAGCACATCGGCGCAGCCGGTGTGCGAGTCGATCAGGCCCGACGGGGTGCCGTTGCAGCCGGCGATCGTCAACGCGTAGCAGATGGTCGCGCCGTCGGCGCCTTGAATCGACGTGAACGCCGTAGAGAAGTCGGCTGACGTCGTCGTCAGCGATGCATCCGGTGCCGAACCTGCGATGTGATCGTCCAGCGCCGTTGCCGTCAGATGCGACTCGCTCAACGACAGCGATGGCGCGGTCCCGTTTGCCTTGATGCTCGGGCCGTCGTCGGTGATGGTCAGCTGCTTGCCAAGGTCGAGGCTCGCGCTCTGGAAGTCACCGTCGTTGTCCGTAATCGTCGCAGTCAGGCCCACGATGCCGGTCGCGAGCGACACGCCTTCGCCGCTGTCCGGGCTGGTGCCAAACGGCTGCTTCACTGCCCGATACTCGGTGAAAGTCACAAGCCCCGTAGCCGGATCGAGCGCGATGGTGAATGCCAGCGTGCCGTTCGCCATGCCGACATGGCCCTCGATGGTGTTGCCGTTCAGAACCAATACGTCGGCGAGGCCGGTGTGGGAGTCGATCACGCCCGACGCGGTGCCGTTGCTGCCGGTGATCGTCAGCGCGTAGCGGATCGTTGCGCCATCGGCGCCTTGAACCGACGTGAACGCGGTCGAGAAGTCGGCGGCCGTTGTGGTTAGCGCGGCGTCGGGCGCCGAGCCCGCGATGTGGTCGTCGAGGGCCGTTGCGGTCAGATGCGTCTCGCTCAAGGTCAGAGACGGGGTTGCACCGCTCGCCTTGATGCTGGGACCGTCGTCGGTGATGGTCAGCTGCTTGCCAAGATCAATGCTCGCGCTCCGGAAATCTCCATCCTTGTCCGTGATCGTCGCCACCAGGCCTATTAGGCCGGCGTTCAACGCCACTCCTTCCCCGCTGTCCGGACTGTTGCCGAGCGGCTGCTTCACCGCGCGGTACTCGGTGAAGGTCACTCGTCCGGTGACCGGATCGAGCGCGATGGTGAACGCCAGCGTGCCGGTGGTCGTACCGACATGGCCTTCGATGCTATTGCCATTGAGAACCAATAAGTCGGCGAGGCCGGTGTGGGAGTCGATCAGGCCCGACGCGGTACCGCTGCCGCCCGTGATCGTCAGCGCGTAGCTGATCGTCGCACCATCCGCGCCTTGGACCGAGTTGAATGCCGTCGAGAAGTCGGCGGAGGTCGTCGTCAAAGCTGCGTTCGGCATCGAGCCTGCGATGTCGTCGTCCAGCAGCGTTGCCGTCAGATGGCTCTCACTCAGCGTGAGCGAGGGGGCTATTCCGCTGGTGCTGATGCTGGGGTCATCTTCGATGAAGGTCAACCTGCTGCCGAGATCGAGGGTCACATTCTGGGATAAGCCGTCCTTCACCACGGTCGCAATCAGGGTTACGATCCCGGTCGCCAGTGACACGGCTTCGTTGTCGTCGGTGTTGGTGCCAGGAGGCGCCATCGCCGACCGGTACTCGGTGAAGATCACGTACCCCGTGACTGGATCGAGCGTGATGGTGAATGCCAGCGTGCCGTCAGCCGCGCCGACGTGGCCTTCAACGGTGTTGCTGTTCAGAACCAGCACGTCGGCGAGGCCGGTATGCGAGTCGATCACCCCCGACGCCATGCCGTTGCCGCCGGTGATTGTCAGCGCGTAGCTGACTGTCGCGCCCGCTGCGTCCTGTGGGCTGGCGAATTTCACCGAGAAGTCCCCAGATACGGTCGTCAGCGCGACGTTCGGCGCGGAGCCGGCGATGTTGTCGTCCAGCTCCGTCGCCGTCAGATGGGTCGCGCTCAGCGTCAGTGACGGCGCTGCTCCGAAGGTCAGCTTGGGAGGTGTCGGTGGTGGCGGATTGAAAGTGATGATGAACTCGGGGAGGACCACCGGCAGAGGTGCGAGCTGATTTGGCGCCTGCGATGGGTCAGGCGCAATGAAATTGATCGGTTGCAGCAGGGGCGACCCTTGATATACGGGCGTGCTGGAGCCTTTTGGTCCCGCCTTCTCGAGATTGGCAAGCGTCTCCTGTTGTGCGTTCCGCAAATCCTCCATGTGGGCAGGGCTGTTCGAGACCTGGCTCACGCCGACCGACGACCCTCTTGTGGTCAGGACGACCGTGACGCCGGGGTCGTCGACGACGATATGCCGGGGGTTCGCCTCTTTCGTCACCAACTCGAACACGCCGTGGTGCATGTCCTTGTAGGTGATGGTGTCGTCGTCCAGGAGGGTGACGTTGGGCTCCGCGGCCTGGGCATCCTTCAGCAGCGAGAAGGTCAGCGCGGCGAACGACAGCAGGCCGAGGCCGCTGGCCCTAACGATGCCAACGGGCGTATCCGCGGTCAGGACGTCTGACCCGGCCAGCCGGCTGCCGATCAAGCGGAAGATGCTTCGGGCTTTCGCGAACAGTCCCGGCCGCAAGCTGCCAACCGGGTTCTCCGTCAGATCGCCCAATGCCAGCCGGGTGCCTGCCGGCAGGTGGAGCATTGCACCGTCGATCAAGCGGATTTCGACCCGCCCGCCGGCTGCGACCTCGATGACGTCACCCTGGCAAACCGGATCGCCGGCCACGACGGAGAGGGCGATGTCGCGCGCACGCACAATGGTGCCGCAACCGATCACCGTATCGACAACGCCAATCACCCGGGGCAGCCGGCCTAAAACGGCCGAACTCGCGCCCCCGAACGCTACGCCGGACGCGACTAACATTGGCTCTTCGCCTGCTGAACGGCTCAGGCGGTAGGTGCTGCCTTAGTTTTTGGTCTGGCTTGCGGTCTCTACGAGGTGAAAAGACCCCGCACCCGCAGCCATAGGCTCGCCCGCCGAAACGTCCTGATTGAAACTAAATTCGGTAGTGAAAATCGGCTTCCAATGCAGCGGAGAGCCATCGCGGAAACGGTAGAACTGCTACCAATTATCGCAAGTGCACCCCCACTAAATTTAGTGTATATTTACCAAGTGAATTGTCCACTTATTAATTTTTAATCGAACGACACCAGGCCCTTAAGGCCTGTTTTGCAGCAACTCGGTCGGCAGTAGAGGTCCTGCGGTCCCGGCCCGGCGGTCCAAATCACCATCGCGCCGCGACACGACAAGCTCTTCTCAACGGAGGGGATCGTGCGTAACCATTTGATTGTTCAATTACTTGCAAGCTTCGTTTTGGCGATCGTGACCCTGGCGCCTGGTCCAATGCTGGCGCAAACCGAGCGGGCCCAACCCGCGGTTCAAAATTCCTCGGCGAGCTTCATCGGGACAGTGGTGACCGCCACCGGCTCGGTCACGATCCAGCATCCGAGTGCGGTCGTCGTGCAGGCTGCCCTGTCCGATCAACCGCCGCAGGCGAAGGTTGGCGACCGCGTCTATTTAGGCGATGTGGTGCAGACCGGGGCCGATGGGCGGGTCGGGATCAACTTCACCGATGGCACCTCGTTCAATCTGTCGAGCGACGCCAAGATGGCGATGACCGAGTTTGTGTACGACCCGAACGGCAAGTCGAATTCGACCTTGTTCAAACTGGCCAATGGAACGTTCACCTTCGTTGCCGGCAACATCGCGAAGACTGGCGACATGAAGATCGACACTCCCGCTGCGACGATGGGAATTCGAGGCACCACGCCACGCATCGAAATTTCCGATGACGGTACGGTGAGGTTCGCGACGCTCGTGGAAGAGGGCAAGAGCAAGCTGCTCAGGAAGCCTGCGACACGCCCGGCGGCGCAACCCGAGCAGAACATCCACAGGTTCAATCCGAACATTTGTCGAGGGTGCTAGGCGAGCAGGGCGTCAGTCTTGAGCGGCTACTCACGGATATCGGCGACGACTGCGTCGTCAAAACCGGAGCCCGACATGAATCCTCGCGCAGGTTTCGGTGGGAGTGGCGGCCTGGCGGCGCTTTTCATCCTGCTGCTGCTCACACCGTCGGTTGGCGCGCAGAGCCCGACGCAGAGGAACAACTACCTGCGCAATATCGAGCTGTGCAGCGGCGCCGACCACACGGCGGCTGACGCGCGCATCGGTGCGTGCTCGGCGCTGATCGATGCGGGTCAGGACATGACGCCGGCCGGCCTTGCGATCGCCTACAACAACCGTGGCAATGCCTACACCGGCAAGGGAGACTATGACCGCGCGATCCGGGATTTTGACCGATCCATCGAGCTCAATCCAACCTACACCAAGCCGTTCAACAACCGCGGCGTGGCCTATTTCAGAAAGCACCAGTACGATCGCGCGACCGATGCGTTCGATCAGGCCATCAAGCTCAACCCAAACTACGGCGAAGCCTTTGCCAACCGCGCCGGTGTCTATCTGAAGAAGAACGACTATGCCCGCGCAGTGCAGGACTACGATCAGGCCATTCGCCTCGAGCCGAACCTCGATGGCGTGTGGAATGGACGTTGCTGGAGCCGGGCCATTCTCGGCAAGCTGCAGGAGGCGCTGGAAGACTGCAACAAGGCGCTGCAATCGGGGCCGGCCAACGCCGCGACCTACGATTCGCGCGGCCTGATCCATCTCAAGACCGGCGAGCTTGGCGCGGCGATCGACGACTATAGCTCCGCGCTTCGGATCGATCCGAAGCTGGCAAGCGCACTCTATGGACGCGGGCTGGCGAAGCTGAAGCAGGGCGACAAGGCCGCCGGCAATGCCGACATCGCGGCGGCCAAGGCGATTCAGGGCAGCATCGTCGACGACTTCAAGCGTTACGGCGTGCAATAGACGCGCTTGCCGGCGAGTCCGCAACCAGGGCGGCCGGCTTGACGCCGCTGCCGGCGCGTTCGGTCGGGCCGGCTAGAGCTTGATGAGATTAGGTTGAACTGGATCGACGGCGGAGGTTCACCTCTCCCTTGGGAGAGGTCGGCGCGTCGCGCCGGGTGAGCGACTATCTGGATAGTCAAGTTGCATTGACGTATGCGGCACGCGCATCGCGTGCTTTTGCGTTGAGGC
>NZ_JASGSR010000179.1:0-12216 GCF_040446015.1 Bradyrhizobium sp. INPA03-11B | reverse complement strand
GTTTCAGGCTCATCGCCAATACGCTGGCGACATGCAGCGGCGTGCGGCCGCTGCCGTCCTTGATCTGGTGCCGGCACGAGGTCCCGTCGGCCACGATCAGCGTGTCCTGATCGGCGCTGCGGACCGCCGGTAGCAGCGACAGCTCGGCCATCTCGATCGAGGCCTGATAGGTGTCCGCGCCATAGCCGAACGCGCCGGCCATGCCGCAGCAGCTCGACTCGATGGTCTTGACGTCGAGGCCCGGCACCAGGCGGAGCACCTTCTCCACCGGCTTGAACGCGCCGAAGGATTTTTGGTGGCAATGACCGTGCACGACGGCCTTGCCGGCGACGGCGCCGAGTGGCAACGCCAGTCGTCCGGCTTCGGCCTCGCGCACCAGAAACTCCTCGAACAGCAGCGCGTGGGCGCTGACGCTCTTTGCGGCGTCGTCCGAACGCAGCGACAACAGCTCGTCGCGCAGGGTCAAGAGGCAGCTCGGCTCGAGGCCGACGATCGGCACGCCGCGCGCCGCGAATGGAGAAAAGGTCGCAACCAGCCGGTCGAGCTCGGCGCGGGCTTGTTCGACCAGTCCGGCCGACAGGAAGGTTCGCCCGCAGCACGGCGGGCGCGCGCCGTCCGATGGCCTCGGCAGATGCACGCGATAGCCGCCGGCGACCAGGACCTCGATCGCAGCGTCGAGATTCTCCCGCTCGTAACCGCGGTTGAACGTGTCGGCGAACAGTACCACTTCGCGGCCGTCCGCCGGGCCCAGCACCTCGGCCTCGGGGCGGAACGTATCGCCGCGAAACGCCGGCAATGCGCGCTTGGCGCTGATCCCGGCAAGTTTCTCGAACAGCGCGCGCAGCAGCGGGCTGCGGTTGCGCCAGTTCGCGATCGGGGCGAAGCGCGAGGCGAGATCGAGGTAGCGCGGCAGATAGCCGACCAGCCGGTCGCGCAGCGACAGGCCGTGCGTCGCGGCGCGGGCGGCGAGCACCTCGATCTTCATCTTGGCCATGTCGACGCCGGTCGGGCATTCGTGGCGGCAGGCCTTGCAGGACACGCAGAGTTTCAGCGTCTCCATCATCTCGTCGGAGGCGAGCGCATCGGCACCCAATTGGCCTGAGATCGCGAGCCGCAGCGTATTGGCGCGGCCGCGGGTGACGTCCTTCTCGTTGCGCGTGGCACGATAGGACGGACACATCACGCCGCCTTCGAGCTTGCGGCAGGCGCCGTTGTTGTTGCACATCTCGACCGCGCCCTGGAAACCGCCGCCGGCGCCGGGATAGGCCGACCAGTCGAGCACGGTCTTCAATTCGCCGACGCGGTAATCCGGCGAATAACGAAACAGCGAGCGATCGTCCATCCTGGGCGGATCGACGATCTTGCCGGCGTTCAGCGTGTTGCCGGGGTCGAAGCGCTGCTTGACCTCGCGGAAATCGGTGACGATGCGCTGCCCGAACATGGTCTCGTGGAATTCCGAGCGCACCAGGCCGTCGCCATGCTCGCCGGAATGCGAGCCCTTGTATTCGCGCACCATCGCGAAGGCTTCCTCGGCAATGGCGCGCATTGCCTTGACGTCCTTCTCGAGCTTGAGATTGAGCACCGGGCGCACATGCAGGCAGCCCTCGGAGGCGTGCGCGTACATGGTGCCGCGGGTGCCGTGCCTCGCGAACACGGCATTGAGCCGTTCGGTGTAGTCGGCGAGGTGCGGCAGCGGCACCGCACAGTCCTCGACGAACGAGACCGGCTTGCCCTCCTGCTTCATCGACATCATGACGTTGAGGCCGGCGGCGCGGAAATCGGCGATGCCGGTCTGCAGCGCGGGCTCGACGACCTCGACCACGCCGCCCCATTTGCGCTGCGGCTTGTCCCAGCCGAAGCCGAGGTCGCCCATCAGCTCACCGAGCTGCCTGAGGCGGGCGAGATTGTCGGCCTGATCTTCCTCGGCGAACTCGACCACCAGGATCGCGTCGGGATCGCCGCGCACCGCAGCCGAGATGATCGGCTGGAACATCGCGATCTCCCGACCCAGCGCGATCATGGTGCGATCGACCAGCTCGACGGCAATCGGCCGCAGCTTGACCAGATGCTGGGCCGCGTCCATCGCCTCGTAGAAGCTGCCGAAATGGCAGACGCCGAGCGCCTTGTTGCGGATCACCGGCCACAGCTTCAGCTCGACCTGCGTCGTGAAGGCGAGGGTGCCCTCTGATCCGACCAGAAGATGTGCCATGTTGTTCGGCGCGTTGCGCGGCACCAGCGCGTCGAGGTTATAGCCGCCGACGCGGCGCTGCACCTTGGGGAATCTATCCGAGATCTCGAGCGCCTCGCGCTCGCCGAGATCGAGCATGTCGCGGAACAGCCTCAATCCGCTGTCGGACGCATTGACCCGCGTCAGGTCGCGCGGCACTTCGCCGAAATGCAGCAGCGTGCCATCGGCAAGCGCCGCATCCATCGACAGTGTGTTGTCGCGCATGGTGCCGTAGCGCAGCGAGCGGCCGCCGCAGGAATTGTTGCCGGCCATGCCGCCGATCGTCGCGCGCGAGGCCGTGGAGACGTCGACCGGAAACCAAAGCCCGTGCTTCCTGAGTTGCCGGTTGAGGTCGTCGAGCACGATGCCGGGCTCGACCACGCAGGTGCGGTTCTCGACGTCGAGTGAGATGATCTTGTTCAGATGCTTCGACAGGTCGACCACGATGCCGTCATTGACGGTCTGGCCGCATTGCGAGGTGCCGCCGCCGCGCGGGGTGACGATCCGCCCGGCGTCGCGGACGATCGCAAGCGTGCGCAGTGCCTCGTCGACGGTTCGCGGCACCACCACGCCGGCCGGCATGATCTGGTAGAACGAGGCGTCGGTCGCGTAGCGGCCGCGGTTGAAGGCATCAAAAAACACGTCGCCGGTCAGGTCAGACCGCAGGCGCTGTTCGAGCGATGAGGCGTTCTTCATCCCAGATCCGATGTGATCCATGACGCAACCGAGGCCGGCTCATGGATTATGCATTCTCTCAATTTGAGAATTACATTATGAATTCAAAATGAGCAAGGCGAGTGGCGGTCCGGCCGTCCTTCAATCCCCCTGAGGCGTCGTCGCAGGGGTGCTGTCCGGCCCTTCCGCGATGTGCTCGATGGCCGCCCCCCGCTTGTTGCGCAGGTGCTGAAACAGGATGTCGCTGAGTTCGCTGCCGGCGCGGCGGCGCAGCGCATCGAGGATCGCCTCGTGCTCGCGCATCGCCTCGGCCCAGCGCTGCCGCTTGCGGGCGAAATTGGCGGAATAGCGCACGCGGCGGATCCGGCCCGCGAAGTTGGCGTAGGTCGTCTTCAGCGTTTCGTTGCGCGCGGCCGCGACGATGCTCTCGTGGATCTGCTGGTTGGTCTGGAAATAGCCGTGCATGTCGCGGTGCAGATAGTGACCGTACATCTCGTAATGCAGCCGCTCGATCGCGGCGATTTCCTCGTCCGTGATGCTCTCGCATGCCAGCCGTCCAGCGAGGCTTTCCAGTCCGGCCATGACGTCGAACAATTCCTCGAGGTCGCGCTGGCTGAGCTGGCGCACCCGGGCGCCGCGATTGGGCAAGAGCTCGATCAGGCCTTCGGCGGCCAGCACCTTGAGCGCCTCGCGCAGCGGCGTCCTGGAGATCCCCAGCATCTCGCACAGTTGGCGTTCCGGAACACGGGCGCCCTCGGCAATGTTGCCTTCCACCACATAGTCGCGGAGCCGCAGCAGGATCTCGCCGTGCAGCGAGGCCTCCTGGCGGTCGCTGCCGTTGCCGGCGGCGGTTGGGGTGATCGGAACCCCGGTTTCGGGAATCGTGGATTTCATATTCTGAACAATAGTTTGCCAGGGCAGTCGCGTCGATGTCCTCAATCGAATACCAAAATTCGATTGAAAATACAAAAAATGAATGCAAAATGACGAGAGGCCGAAATCCGGCGATTGGGAGGTTCTGATGCATCAAGGGCGCCATTTTCTGCAGATTCCGGGGCCGAGCCCGGTCCCGGATCGGATTCTTCGCGCGATGGACATGCCGGTGATCGATCACCGCAGCGCGGAGTTTGCCGCGCTTGGCCGGACGGTGCTTGAGGGCAGCGCCAGGATCTTCCAGACCAAAGGCCCGGTGGTGATCTTCCCGTCGTCGGGCACCGGCGCCTGGGAAGCCGCAATCGTCAACACGCTGTCGCCCGGCGACAAGGTCCTGATGGTCGAGACCGGCCACTTCGCCACCCTGTGGCGGCAGCTGGCCGGCCGTTTCGGCATCGAGGTCGACTTCATTGCCGGTGACTGGCGCCGCGGCGCCGACCCCGCCCAGATCGAAGCAAAACTCGCTGATGACACCGCGCACAGCATCAAGGCGGTGATGGTCGTCCACAATGAAACCTCGACCGGTGCGACCAGCCGGATCGCAGAGATCCGTGCTGCCATCGACCGCACCGCGCATCCGGCGCTGCTGATGGTCGACACCATCTCCTCGCTCGGCTCGGTCGATTACCGGCACGACGAGTGGAAGGTCGACGTCAGCGTCAGCTGCTCGCAGAAGGGTTTCATGCTGCCGCCCGGCCTCGGCTTCAACGCCATCTCGGACAAGGCCCGCGCCGCGTCGCGCAGCAACAAGATGCCGCGCTCCTATTTCGATTGGGAGGAGATGCTGAAGCCGAACGCCAACGGCTTCTTCCCCTATACGCCGGCAACGAATCTGCTCTACGGGCTGCGCGAGGCCATCGCGATGCTGCTGGAGGAGGGGCTCGACAACGTGTTCGCGCGCCATCAGCGGCTCGCCGCCGCGACGCGTGCCGCCGTCAATCATTGGGGGCTCGAAGTGCTGTGCCAGGAGCCCGCCGAGTTCTCGCCGGTGCTGACCGCGGTGTTGATGCCGCCCGGCCACGATGCCGATGCGTTCCGCAAGGTCGTGCTCGACAATTTCAACATGTCGCTCGGCTCCGGCCTGTCGAAGGTCGCCGGCAAGGTGTTTCGCATCGGTCATCTCGGCGAATGCAATGAGCTGACGCTGCTTGGCGCGCTCACCGGCGTCGAGATGGGGCTGTCGGTCGCCGGTGTGCCGCATCGCGCGGGCGGCGTCGCTGTTGCGATGAAGCTGCTCGAGCAGCGTGACCAGCGCAATGCGTCGTCGCATCTGAAGGTGGTCGGCTCCTAGCGCATCGCGAATGCCAACGACTTAAGAAAAATCGCGGATCAGGGAGGGGATGTATGAGGCTTCGGTTCAAGGCCACCCACGTCGTGTTGGCCATGCTCTGCGTGATGTATTTCATCACCTATGTCGACCGGGTGAACATCGGCACCGCCGCCGGCGACATCCAGAAGGAGCTTGGCCTCTCCAACACCCAGCTCGGCCTGGTGTTCTCGGCCTTCGCCTATCCGTATCTGCTGTTCCAGGTGATCGGCGGCTGGGTCGGCGATCGCTTCGGGCCGCGCCAGACCCTGTTCTGGTGCGGCATGATCTGGGCCGCGGCGACCATCATGACCGGCTTTGTCAATGGTCTCGCTGCCCTGTTCGTCGCGCGTTTCGCGCTGGGGTTCGGCGAAGGAGCGACGTTCCCGACCGCGACGCGCGCCATGCAGTACTGGACGCCGGCGAACCGCCGCGGCTTCGCGCAGGGTTTGACGCATTCGTTTGCGCGGCTCGGCAATGCGGTGACCCCGCCGGCCGTCGCGCTCTTGATCCTTTGGCTGACCTGGCGCGGCGCATTCGTCGTGCTCGGTATCGTCAGTCTGCTGTGGGGTATCGTGTGGGTCTGGTACTTCCGCAACGAGCCGAAGGATCATGCCTCGATCACCGCGGCCGAACTCGCGACGCTGCCGCCGCGCCCGCAGGGCGAACGGCCGAAGGTGCCGTGGGGACCGCTGTTGCAGCGGATGTGGCCGGTGTCGCTGACCTATTTCTGCTACGGCTGGTGCCTGTGGCTCTACCTCAACTGGCTGCCGCTGTTCTTCAAGAACAACTACAGCCTCGATCTGAAGAACTCGGCGCTGTTCGCATCCGGCGTGTTCTTCGCCGGCGTCGTCGGCGACAGCATCGGCGGCGTCATCTCCGATCGAATCCTCGAACGAACGGGCAATGTGCGGCTGGCGCGGCTCAGCGTGACGATCGTGGGATTCGCCGGCGCGCTGCTCTCGCTGATGCCGATCCTGTTCGTGCACGACATCACCGTGGTCGCGCTGTGCCTGTCGGCCGGCTTCTTCTGCGCCGAGCTGGTGATCGGCCCGATGTGGTCGATCCCGATGGATATCGCGCCGAAATATTCCGGCACCGCCGCGGGGATCATGAATACCGGCTCGGCCTTCGCGGCCATTGTCTCGCCGCTGGTCGCCGGCTTCGTCATCGACGCCACCGGGAACTGGTACCTGCCGTTCCTGATGTCGATGGGCCTGCTGCTGCTCGGCGGTTTCTCGGCATTTCTGATGCACCCCGAGCGGCCGTTCGAGGAGGCGAGCGGACTGGCGGTGCCGGGCAAGGTGGTGGCCGCCGAATGAGCGGCTGCCGGCTCCGACGGAGCGCCGTCAGATATGCATGACGGACCCTCGCCGGGCCTAGGACAAACCCGGCGAATAGTGATATGCGAGCGGCTTACCAAGACCAAGGCAAGACCGGGAAAGACGCTCATGACCGTGCATACTGGAAGGCATTTTCTGCAGATTCCGGGACCGACCAACGTGCCGGACCGGGTCTTGCGGGCCATGGATATGCCGACCATGGACCATCGCGGTGCCGAATTCGCCGAGATCGGCTTTGCCGTGATGTCGGCGATGCAGCGTGTGTTCCGCACCAAGCAGCCCGTGATCATCTACCCCTCGTCGGGGACCGGCGCCTGGGAAGCCGCGATCGTCAACACCCTGCAGCCCGGCGACAAGGTGCTGATGTGCGAGACCGGCCAGTTCGCCGTGCTGTGGCACGGCATTGCCGACAAGTTCAAGCTCGACGTCGATTTCATTCCGGGCGACTGGCGCCACGGCGCCGACCTCGAGCAGATCGAGGCCAAGCTTGCCGCCGACAAGGCGCACAAGATCAAGGCCGTCTGCGTGGTCCATAACGAGACCTCGACCGCCTGCGTGACCTATCCGCTCAACGTCCGCAAGATCCTCGACACGCTGAAGCATCCGGCGCTGCTGATGGTCGACACCATCTCAGGCCTCGGCTCGCTTGAATACGAGCACGACGCCTGGGGCATCGACGTCTCGATCGCGGGGTCCCAGAAGGGCCTGATGCTGCCGCCCGGCCTCGGCTTCAACGCCGTGTCGGAGAAGGCGCTCGCGGTAGCCAAGGCCAATCCGGGGATGCGCTCTTATTGGGATTGGCAGGAGGTCATCAATATCAACAAGGCTGGCACCTGGCCGTACACGCCCGCGACCAACCTGCTGTTCGGCCTGCGCGAGGCCGTAAAGATGCTGGAGGAGGAGGGGCTCGAAAACGTCTTCGCCCGCCACAAGCGCCACAGCGCGGCGACGCGTGCCGCGATCAAGGTCTGGGGCCTGGAGACGCAGTGCCAGGAGCAGGGCGCGCATTCGCCGGCACTGACCGCGGTGCGGGTGCCTGATGGCCACGACGCCGACCATTTCCGCAAGGTCGTGCTGGATAATTTCGACATGTCGCTCGGCACCGGCCTCAACAAGGTCAAGGGCAAGGTGTTCCGGATCGGACACATCGGTCACTTCAATGACCTGATGCTGATGGGCACGCTGTCGGGCGTCGAGATGGGTCTTGATCTCGCCAAGGTGCCGCATCGCGGCGGCGGCGTGCTGGCGGCGATGGAGGTCCTGAAGGGACGCGACGCCTCGCAGGCGTCGAAAGTCGCTTGAGAAGGCCGTCGCCTGAAAGTCGAATCGTAACGAACAGAAAGAGCGAGACATGAACGCGCCCGTCGCACCGACCGAAGACCTGATCTACTCCGTCGCGGACGGGATCGCGCGCATCACGTTCAACCGGCCGCAGGCGCGCAACGCGCTGACCTTTGCGATGTATGAGCAGATGGCCTCGATCTGCGAGAGCATCAATCAGGATCACACCATCAAGGCGCTGATCCTGACCGGCGCCGGCGACAAGGCGTTCGCCTCGGGCACCGACATCTCCCAGTTCCGGGCGTTCAAGACCGCGCAGGACGCGCTGGATTACGAGGCGCGGATCGACCGCGTGCTGGGAACGCTCGAACAGTGCCGCGTGCCTGTGATCGCCGCGATTGCCGGCGCCTGCACCGGCGGCGGCGCCGGCATCGCCGCGTGCTGCGACATCCGCATCGGCACCGAGGCGACGCGGATCGGCTTCCCGATCGCGCGCACGCTCGGCAACTGCCTCTCGATGTCCAACATCTCGCGGCTGGTGTCGCTGATCGGTCCGGCGCGGACCAAGGACCTGATCTTCAAGGCGCGCCTGGTCGAAGCGCCGGAAGCGCTGGCGCTCGGGCTGCTGAACGAAGTCGTCCCTGATGTGGAGACCTTGCAGCGCCGCGCCGACGAGACCGCGAAGCTCGTCGCCGGCCATGCGCCGATCACGTTAGAGGTGACCAAGGAAGCGGTCCGCCGCATCCGCCGCACGCTGTCGCGCGACGAAGGCGAAGACCTGATCCTGCGCGCCTATATGAGCGAGGATTTCCGCGAAGGCATGGACGCCTTCCTCAACAAGCGTGCGCCGAACTTCAAGGGCAAGTAGGCGGCCGGCACCGGGGCTCTTACGGACGGTGCAACATATTCAGCGTCGTCCCGGCCTAGTGCGCAATTGCGCACGGGGGCCGGGACCCATAACCCCAAATGGTCATCGTTGCGCGATGCTGGAATGACGCTTCCCGCCTGCAACTCTTGCTGCGGCGTATGGGTCCCGGCCTTCGCCGGGACGACGATGGTGCATGCGGCCGGCTGTGAGACTCCGTTCGCTCACTCACCTCATTCCAAAGTCATACGCCATGCGGCAGTTCGGCGGCTTGAACTCACTCTTTTTCTCGGCACAATGACCGCACCCGCCACCTCGCAGGTTTTGCCAAGCCGAACAAATAGATAGGGAAGAAACACGTGGGACAGATTGTGAAGACCACGGCTGCCATCGCGGCCTTGCTGCTGAGCACGCCGGCGTTTGCCGGCTGGGAGCCGAGCAAGCCGGTCGAGATCGTGGTTGCGGCCGGCGCCGGTGGTGCCTCCGATCAGATGGCGCGCATGATGCAGGCGGCGATCCAGAAGAACAATCTGATGAAGCAGCCGATGGTGGTGTCGCTGAAAGGCGGCGCGTCGGGTGCGGAAGCGCTGATGTACATGAAGTCCAGCGAGGGCGATCCCAACAAGGTGCTGATCGCCTATTCGCTGATCTACATGCTGCCGCTGTCGGCCAAGATCCCGTTCAACTGGCGCGACCTGACGCCGGTTTCGGTGATCGCGCTCGACCAGTTCGTGCTGTGGGACAACACCTCGGGTCCGAAGACCGTGAAGGAATTCATCGATGCCGCCAAGGCGGCGAGCGCGCCGTTCAAGATGGGCGGCACCGGCTCCAAGCGCGAGGATCACGTGCTGACCGTGTTCATGGAGCAGAAGACCGGCGCAAAGTTCTCCTATCTGCCGTACAAGTCCGGCGGTGAGGCCGCGACCCAACTGGTCGGCGGCCACACCGAGTCCAACGTCAACAATCCCAGCGAGAACCTCGAAGTCTGGCGCGCCGGCCAGGTTCGCGCGCTCTGCGTGTTCGACAAGGAGCGCATCTCCTACAAGACCAAGGTCACCGACACGCAATCCTGGAACGACATCCCGACCTGCAAGGAGGAGGGGCTGGACGTGCAGTATCTGATGCTGCGCGCGATGTTCCTGCCGGGCAAGGTCACGCAGGAGCAGCAGGCCTTCTATGTCGACCTGTTCCAGAAGGTGACGCAGACGCCTGAGTACAAGGAATACATGGAGAAGCAGGCGCTGAAGCCGATCTTCCTCACCGGCAAGGACATGGTCGAGTTCCTCGAGGATGACGATAAGCAGAATGCCTCGCTGATGAACACGGCGGGTTTTGTCGCGAAGTAGCGGCCGCCGCTTTGTACGTCGTCATTCCGGGGCACGCGAAGCGTGAACCCGGAATCTCGAGATTCCGGGTTCGATGCTACGCATCGCCCCGGAATGACCGTCCCGATGGTTTTACTCTCAGGCCGGAATTGGCTTGCAAGCGGCAGCGGCGCGGTGATTACTGCGCCGCAGTATGGCCGAACGTCCGGCTAGCCGTGGAGCGATCATGACCAAAGCCGTTCTTGGGATCATCGGCGGATCCGGCATCTATGATCTGCCGGGCCTGGAAAATGTCCGCGAGGAAGCGATCGCGAGTCCGTGGGGCGAGCCGTCGGCGCCGCTGCGCCGTGGCGAGATCGCGGGACTACCGATCGTGTTCCTGCCGCGGCATGGCCCGGGACACGCGCTATCGCCGTCCGACATCAATTATCGCGCCAACATCGACGTGCTGAAGCGCGCGGGGGTCACCGACCTCGTCGCGCTGTCCGCCTGCGGCTCATTCAAGGAAGAGCTGCCGCCGGGCACCTTTGTGCTGGTCGACCAGTTCGTCGATCGCACCCACAAGCGCGAGAGCTCGTTCTTCGGCAAAGGCTGCGTCGCACATGTCTCGATGGCGCATCCGATTTCGCCATTGCTGGTGAAGCATCTCGCGGCTGCCGCCGAGGCCGAGAGCATCGCGTTCGCGCGCGGCGGCACCTATCTCTGCATGGAGGGGCCGCAATTCTCCTCGCTCGCGGAAAGCCTGACCTACAAGGCGCAGGGCTATTCGGTGATCGGCATGACCAACATGCCCGAAGCCAAGCTCGCCCGCGAGGCCGAGATCTGCTACGCCAGCGTGGCGATGGTCACCGATTTCGACTGCTGGCATCCGGCGCATGATGCGGTGACGGTGCAGGATATCATCCGCGTGCTGAATTCGAACGCCGAGAAGGCCAAGGCGCTGGTCGCGCGTCTGGCGCGGGATTTCCCCCGCGAGCATGAGCCGTGTCCGATCGGCTCAGACCGCGCGCTGGACACCGCGTTGATCACGGCACCCGCGGCGCGTGACCCGCAGTTGCTTGCCAAGCTCGATGCAGTTGCCGGACGGGTGTTGCGGTCGTGAAGAGGTCCTCCAGGGAGCGCGCGACGCGAAAGGCGTAGAGCATGAAGGTCGATGGTCGGCATTTTCGCAGTATCTGGCTCGAGCCCGACGGTTGGTCGGTCGGCGCGATCGATCAGCGCCGGCTGCCGCACGAATTCATCGTCTCCAAACTCACGACCGCTGATGAGGCCGGCGAGGCAATCAGCTCGATGCTGGTGCGCGGCGCGCCGCTGATCGGGGCGACCGCGGCCTATGGCATGGCGCTTGCGATGCGCGCCGATGCCTCCGACGCGGCGCTCGACCGGGCAGGCAAAATGCTGATTGCGACCCGGCCGACCGCGATCAACCTGAAGTGGGCGATCGACGAGATGCACCGCGCGCTCGCACCGGTTGCTGCATCGGACCGGGCGGAAGCGGCCTATGCTCGCGCTCGCGAGATCGCCGATGAGGATGTCGAGATCAACCGCGATATCGGCCGCCACGGGCTCGGCCTGATCGAGACGATCGCCGCGACCAAAAAGCCGGGCGAGCCGGTGAACGTGCTGACGCATTGCAATGCCGGCTGGCTTGCAACCGTCGATTGGGGAACGGCGACATCACCGATCTATCAGGCGCATGACCGCGGCATTCCGGTCCATGTCTGGGTCGACGAGACGCGGCCGCGCAATCAGGGCGCCTCGCTCACCGCCTGGGAGCTTGGTCATCACGGTGTGCCGCACACCGTGATCCCCGACAACACCGGCGGCCATCTGATGCAGCATCGCATGGTTGACCTCGCGATCGTCGGCACCGACCGCGTCGCAGCCAATGGCGACGTCTGCAACAAGATCGGGACCTATCTGAAAGCGCTGGCGGCGCACGACAATGGCGTGCCGTTCTATGTCGCGCTGCCGTCGCCGACCATCGACTTTAGTATCGATGACGGCGTCAGGCAGATCCCGATCGAGCAGCGTGCGGCCAGCGAGGTAACGCACCTTACCGGGCGTACGGCGGATGGACGGATCGAGACCGTGCGGGTGGTTCCGGACGGCTCGTCGGTCGCCAATTTCGGATTCGATGTCACACCGGCGAGGCTGGTGTCGGGATTGATCACCGAGCGCGGCGTCCTCAGTGCGGATCGTGCTGCGCTTGCGAGCGCATTTCCCGAACGTTCCAAGGTTAGCTGAAGGCTGCATTGACG
>NZ_JASGSR010000178.1:0-12347 GCF_040446015.1 Bradyrhizobium sp. INPA03-11B | reverse complement strand
AGCGCGAACGTGAACAGGCCACATGACGAGAGAAAGCCGCGGCATACAATCGATCGAGGTCGGCGGAGAGCTGCTCCGCGCGCTCGCCCGCAGCGGCGAACCGATGATGTTGCGCGATCTCGCGCGCGAAGCCGGCATGCCGCCGGCCAAGGCGCACCCCTATCTCGTCAGTTTTTCGCGCATCGGCCTGATCGAGCAGGACGAGACCACCGGCCGTTATGAGATCGGCGCGCTGGCGCTCGAGCTCGGCCTGATCAGCCTGCGCCGGCAGTCTGCGGTGCGGATCGCGACGCCCAAGATCGCCGCGCTCGCCGACAGCATCAATCATGCGGTGTCGCTGTCGGTGTGGGGCACCCACGGCGCGACCGTGGTGCGGCTCGAGGAGCCGAGCCATCCGGTACATATCGCGATGCGCGTCGGATCGGTGGTGGCATTGCTCGAGACCGCGACCGGCCGCGCCTTCGCCGCCTTCATGCCGCCGAACGCCGTCAAGACCGCGCTCGAGAGCGGCCTCGACCGCCTCGGCGTCGGCTACAATCCGAAGCGCGAGACCATCAGCGCGAAGACCACCGAGATGCTTGCGGAAGTTCAGAGCCGCGGTCTCGCGCGCGCGATCGGCGATCCCTTGCCCGGCGTCAACGCCTTCGCTGCCCCGGTGTTCGATCACGCCGGCCACGTCGCCCTGGTCATAACAGCGATGGGCCCGGAAGGCACCTTCGACGCCAGCTGGAACAGCGCCATCGCAGCCGCGCTGCGCGATTGCGCCAGCGATATCTCGCGGCAGCTCGGACACGGCACGGCGCGGAAGCCGGGGTGAGGCGGATTACGGCGCCCTCTGTTCATGAGAGGGCCGAAAGACAAGCAAAGCCCGGGCAGACCATGTCGTTCGAATGCGGACGTATGACTCCCAGACCGTGCAACAAACTCAATGTCGTCCCTGCGAAAGCAGGGACCCATAACCACAAATGCTCATTGTTGGCGATGTTGGAACGACGGGTCCCTTCAACAACATCCGCCGCGGCGTATGGGTCCCTGCTTTCGCAGGGACGACATCGGTGGATCGGCGTCATCACGGGAGTCGTCCACGAGCGCGCACCGGAGTCAGCAAAAAGCCCCGGACGATGCCGGGGCTCTTCACTTCATCGATCGCAGTCAGCGCAGCTCAGTAGCGGTAGTGATCCGACTTGTACGGACCTTCCTGCTTGACGCCGATATAGTCGGCCTGGTCCTTGCGCAGCTCGGTCAGCTTGACGCCGATCTTGGCGAGGTGCAGGCGGGCGACCTTCTCGTCGAGCGTCTTCGGCAGCACGTAGACCTTCTTGGCGTACTTGCCGTCCTTGTTGTTGGCCCAGAGTTCGATCTGCGCCAGCGTCTGGTTGGTGAACGAGGCCGACATCACGAAGGACGGGTGGCCCATCGCATTGCCGAGGTTCACGAGGCGGCCCTCCGACAGCATGATGATGCGGTGCTTGTCGGGGA
Organism: Bradyrhizobium sp. INPA03-11B; assembly: GCF_040446015.1. Lineage (NCBI taxonomy): Bacteria > Pseudomonadati > Pseudomonadota > Alphaproteobacteria > Hyphomicrobiales > Nitrobacteraceae > Bradyrhizobium > Bradyrhizobium sp. INPA03-11B. Next base: position 10,868 of record NZ_JASGSR010000178.1, on the reverse strand, counting down.
ATTCGATCTCGTCGACCTGCGGCTTGATGTTGGTCCACTTCAGATTGCGCAAGGACGCGATCTGGATCTCGTTGTCGAAGTGGCCGATGTTGCAGACGATGGCGCGATCCTTCATCGCGCGCATGTGGTCGATGGTGATGATGTCCTTGTTGCCGGTGGCGGTGACGAAGATGTCGGCGCGCGGCGCGGCGTCTTCCATCGTCACGACCTCATAGCCTTCCATCGCCGCCTGCAGCGCGCAGATCGGATCGACTTCGGAGACCATGACGCGGCAGCCGGCCTGGCGCAGCGAGGCCGCCGAACCCTTGCCGACGTCGCCGAAGCCCGCGACCATCGCGACCTTGCCCGACAGCATCACGTCGGTGCCGCGGCGGATGCCGTCGACCAGCGATTCGCGACAGCCATAGAGGTTGTCGAACTTCGACTTGGTGACGCTGTCGTTGACGTTGATCGCCGGGAACAAGAGCGTGCCCTTGTTGGCCATCTCGTAGAGACGATGCACGCCCGTGGTGGTCTCCTCGGAGACGCCCTTGATGTTCTTGGCGATCTCGGCGAAGTAGCCCTTCGGCTTCTCCTTCAGCAGACGCTTGACCAGCGCGTAGAAGATCTCCTCTTCCTCGGAGGTCGGCTTGTCGAGGAAGGCGGTGTCGCCCTGCTCGGCGCGGTAGCCGGCATGCACCAGCATGGTGGCGTCGCCGCCGTCATCGAGGATCATGTTCGGGGTGCCGCCGCCATGCCAGTCGAACAGCTTGGCGGTGTAGTCCCAGTACTCGGTCAGCGTCTCGCCCTTCACGGCGAACACCGGAATGCCGGCGGCGGCGATTGCCGCGGCGGCGTGATCCTGGGTCGAATAGATGTTGCAGGAGACCCAGCGGATGTCGGCGCCGAGCGCGGCCAGCGTCTCGATCAGCACGGCGGTCTGGATCGTCATGTGCAGCGAGCCCGCGATGCGCGCGCCCTTCAGCGGCTGCTTGGGGCCGAACTCCTCGCGGGTGGCCATCAGGCCGGGCATTTCGGTCTCGGCCAGCGAGATTTCCTTGCGGCCGAAATCGGCGAGCGCAATGTCCTTGACGATGTAGTCGGTGAAGCCGGGCTTCGTGGGGGCGTTCATTTGAGCGTCCTGTTGTTGAACTGGTCATTCCGGGGCACCTCGATGAGGCGAACCCGGAATCTGGAACTGATGGAAGAGGATTCCGGGTTCGCTCGCTCTCGCGAGCGCCCCGGAATGACGCAAGCGTTAGAGCGCGCGCTTGAGCGGCTCGACGAGATCGGTCTTCTCCCAGGAGAAGCCGCCCTCATTGTCCGGCGTACGGCCGAAATGGCCGTAGGCCGAGGTGCGCGCGTAGATCGGGCGGTTGAGGTCGAGGTGGCTGCGGATGCCGCGCGGCGTCAGATCCATCGCCTTGGCGGCCGCCTTCTCGAGTTCGTCCTCCGACACCTTACCGGTGCCGTGGGTGTCGATGTAGATCGACAGCGGACGCGCCACGCCGATCGCGTAGGCGAGCTGCAGCGTGCAGCGGTCGGCAAGACCGGCCGCAACGATGTTCTTGGCGACGTAGCGTGCAGCGTACGCAGCCGAGCGGTCGACCTTGGTCGGATCCTTGCCGGAGAACGCGCCGCCACCATGCGGAGCCGCGCCGCCGTAAGTGTCGACAATGATCTTGCGGCCCGTCAGGCCGGAATCGCCGTCGGGACCGCCGATGAAGAACTTGCCGGTCGGGTTGATGTGCCAGATCGTCTTGCCGTTGATCCACTCCTTCGGCAGCGCTTCGCGCACATACGGCTCGACGATGTCGCGGATCTGGTTGGACGAGAGATCCTCGACCAGATGCTGGTGCGAGACCACGATCTCGCGGACGCCGACCGGCTTGCCGTTCTCGTACTGCACGGTGACCTGGCTCTTGGAGTCCGGACCGAGCACCTTCTCCTTGCCGGAGTGGCGCGCTTCCGAGATCAGCCGCAGGATCTTGTGAGCATAGAAGATCGGCGCCGGCATCAGGTCCGGCGTCTCGTTGGTGGCGTAACCGAACATGATGCCCTGGTCGCCGGCACCTTCTTCCTTGACCTCGCCCGGCTGCAGCGCGTCGACGCCCTGCGCGATGTCGGCCGACTGCGGATGCAGCAGGATCTCGATGTCGCAGGTCTTCCAGTGGAAGCCGTCCTGCTCGTAGCCGATGTCCTTGATAGCGCCGCGCACGACGCCCTCGATCTGCTCGTTGGTGACCGAGCTCGGGCCGCGCGTTTCGCCGGCGATCACCACCTTGTTGGTGGTCGCGAGCGTTTCGCACGCCGCGCGGATCTGCCACGGGTCGATGCCCGCTTTCGGTCCCTCGCGGTAGAACAGATCGACGATCTCATCCGAGATACGATCGCAGACCTTGTCCGGATGGCCTTCCGAGACCGACTCGCTGGTGAAGAGATAAGACGCGCGCATCAAGCAAACCCCTTGTTTCGTCGAAGTCCGACGTTGGTTGGTGAATATGTCCCCGGCATGTCAGTCTCGTCGCCGTGAGATGACGTAGGATTCGTCGTAGAACCACAGCCCGTTGTGTTTGCGGAGAACTTCGCGTGTGGCCTCGAGAGCTCGTCCGTTTTCGGTCGTTTCGACCAACCGCTCATCTTCGATCTGCGCGACATACACCGCGGCATTCCACGCTGCAAAGGCCGTCGAGGTTCCGATCGAGCCGGTCACCTCATTAGGCAGCGCTTCCATATCATATCGGAAGATCGAGCGATTATCGGCGTAGGCATTGAAGTTCAGCTCGCGACCGGCCGAGCCCAACTCGTATTTCACCGCGCGCAGTATCTCATGACGGCTGACGGCGAAAGGATTTTCTCCGGGCCAGACGGCTTGAATCATTTCAAGCCCGGGATCGCTTCCGTGGGAGTGGATTCCTATCAGCCGCCCGCCGCCGCGCAGCGCGCGGGCCAGCGGCGCGATGATCCGCTTGGCGCGGAAGTTCACCGAGGACTTCGCGCGGTAGGGTTGCGAGGCGATCACAAGATCGAAATTCGCCTCGGTGCGGCCGGCCCGCGGAATGATGGAATCGAGCAGGAAGCGGTGATCGTCCCGGTACAGCACCAGCGCCACCGGCCGCTCGTAGATCGGCATCGCATTGCCGGGGCTCAGGTTCGCCCGCCAATTCTGCTCAAGGAATGGACCGAGTTCCGCGATCTGGGCCTCGAACTCGCCTGAGGAGGCCCCCCGCAGGGCCACCTCGTGCCAGATCATGCTGGCGGCCGCCGCGGAGTTCTTCGGCGTCAGCCAGGGCGCCTCGGCGTAATACATGTTGGTGAACACGAAGACGCTGGCCGGATGCTCGAACAGACGGTCCGGGACCTTGTCGAGGGTGAGGCGGACGTCCTCCAGGCTCAGTTCCTTGCCGGCGACATAGAACGGCATATGTGGGAAGCGGCCATGCATGGCACGCAGGACCCGCGCCAGCACCGTGCCGTCGCCCATCCCGGCGTCGAAAACCCGCAGCGCCGGTGGCCGGGGGTGGATCGCGGCCAGTTCCAGCGCGACCCGGTCGGCGATCACCCGCTTCTCGCTGCAGGTGTGCACGAACAGCAGATAGCGCTGGCGGTTCTCGAAGAAGCGGAAATTGCCCCGCGGATCGCGCTTTTCCGGCGGCACCACGAGGCCGCGCGGCGGCGCCACGCCCCCCGGGGTCGAGGTCGCGATGAAGCCATTGATGCGGTCGAGCGTATCGATGGTGATGCGCTTGCCCTCGCGCAGCCGGTGCACCAGCTTGCCGTCATTGACGGCACGGCGGCCGAACGTCGTCTCCGCCATATCGGAGCGCCGGCAGAAATCCGTGATCTGGCTGAGGATTTCGTCGTTCTTCATGGTGCCAAAGGCGGCCAGAGTGGGCAGCGGCGAGTGGGACAAAAGTGGGCAGAGATAGTGTGGAGCGAGGTCTTACCACCGTTTTCCCACCAGTTGAACCCCCTCTACCGCCCGATCACCAAACATTCATGATCGCCTCCAGAACCACCTCGCCGTCGCCGATCACCATGACGGCCGCCACGCCGGGATGACCGATGCGCCGCCTGCTCCTGATCCCCTGCCTGCTTCTTGCCGTCCTGTGGTCGGCGCCCGGTTTCGCCCAGACGCGCGCCCAGCTCGGCCCGCTCTGCACGACCGACACCACGCCGGCCGACCAGATGATCGACGCCTGCACCAAGATCATCGCGCTGAAGGTGTTTTCCGGCGAGAAGCTCGCGACCATCTATTTCTGGCGCGCAGTCGGCTGGAACAAGAAGGGCAACTACCCGCAGGTGATTGCGGAAGCGACGGAGGCGCTACGTCTCAAGCCCAGCACTGCCGTCTACAATCTGCGCGGCTCGGCCTATTACGACAAGGGCGAGTACGACATCGCGATCGCCGACTTCAACGACGCGCTGCGGATGGGGCCGTCGAGCGGCATCATCTATCACAACCGCGGCAACGCCTATCGCGGCAAGGGGGACTACGCCAAGGCGATTGCCGACTATGACGCCGCGATCAAGGCCGATCCGAGGTCGGCGTTCTCCTATCAGAACCGCGGCGCCTCGAAGCAGGCGCTCGGCGATCTCGACGGCGCACTCGCCGACATCAACGAGGCGGTCAGGATCGATCCGTCACTGCCGCAGCCGCTGATCCGCCGCGCCGTGATCTGGCGCGCCAAGGGTGACATCGCGCGCGCGATCGCGGACACGACGGACGCGATCCGGCTCGCGAAGGCGAAAGTGCCGGTCAACATCATGACGCCGCCCGGCAGCGTGCTGATCTCGGCCTACACCCAGCGCGGTCTCGCCTATGAGGCCAAGGGCGACGCGGCGCACGCCAAGGAAGACTACGCTGTGGTGATCGAGGGTGTCGCCTCCGACGCCAGCAGCAAAGCCAACCAGGCCACCGCCAAGGTGCGGCTCGCGCTGCTGAAGGAGGCCGACGCCGCACCGCGCAAGACCGCGGCAGTGCCTGCCGCCGAGAGTAGCCCGGCTCCCGCACCGCCGGCGCCCGCCGCAGCTAATCCGGCCGCACCGGCAGCACGCGTGCAGGCCGCAGCAACCGGCGGGCGCGTCGCGCTGGTGATCGGCAACGGCGCCTATGCACATGTGAAGGCACTGCCCAATCCGCCCAACGACGCCCGCGCCATCGCCAAGAGCCTGCGCGACATCGGCTTCACCGTCTCGGAGGGTCTCGATCTCGATCGCGAAGCGATGCAGCGGACGATCCACGACTTCCTGCGCGAGGCGACGCGGTCGCAGATCGCCGTCGTCTACTACGCAGGCCATGGCGTGCAGGTCGACGGCCGCAACTACCTCGTGCCTGTTGATATCGAGTTCAAGGCGGGCGGGCGCATGACCGACGCGATGGTCGATATGGATACGATCATGGCCGGCCTCGACGATCAGATCCGTACCAACATCCTGATCCTCGATGCCTGCCGCAACAATCCGATGGCGCCGCAGGTGGCGTCCACAGGCCCGAGCCGCGGCATCGAGGCCGGCTCCGGCCTTGCTGCGCCCGCGACGCTCGGATCAGGCTCGACACTGGGCGCCGGCACGCTGATCGCATTCGCGACCGCGCCGGGCCAGGTTGCGCTCGACGGCGAAGGCGCCAACAGCCCGTTTTCTGCGGCACTGTCGCGCCATGTCGGCACGCCCGGCCTCGAGGTGCAGCAGATGCTGACGCGGGTCCGCGCCGAAGTCGTCGCTGCGACCAAGGGCAAGCAGGTGCCGTGGTCGAACTCCTCGCTGCTCGGCGAGGTCTATCTGGCGGAGCAGTGAACGACAGGACAGCTCTCTCCGTCATTGCGAGCGAAGCGAAGCAATCCATGTCTCAGCAAGCGGAGAAATGGATTGCTTCGTCGCTATCGCTCCTCGCAATGACGACGGAGACAGTGCTATTTTCCCCACACCTCGTTCGCGACCTCGACGGCGAGCCGCAGCTTGGCCCACTGCTCTTCCTCGGAGAGGATGTTGCCCTCCTCGGTCGAGGCGAAGCCGCATTGCGGGGACACCGCGAGCTGCTCGATCGGGGCGAACTTCGCCGCCTCCTCGAGCCGCCGCTTGATGTCGTCCTTCTTCTCGAGCTCGCCGAACTTCGAGGTGATGACGCCGACCACCACGACCTTGTTGCCCTTGGGCAGGAAGCGCAGCGGCTCGAAGCCGCCGGCACGATCGGAATCATATTCGAGGAAATAGCCGTCGTAGTTGGTGCCGGCCAGCATGGTCTCGGCGACCGGTTCATAGCCGCCGGAGGAAATCCAGGTCGAGCGGAAATTGCCGCGGCAGACATGCGTCGTGATCACCATGTCGGACGGACGATCGGCGATCGCGTAATTGATGACGCGCGCGTAGATCTCCTGCAGGCCATCGGGATTGTCGCCACGGTCGCGCGACTTCTGCAATTCCTCCTGCGAGCACAGATAGGCCCAGACCGTGTCGTCGAACTGCAGGTAGCGGCACCCGGCATCGTAGAACGCCTTCACCGCCTTGCGGTAGGTCTTGCCGAGGTCCTGATAGAACTCCTCGAGATCCGGATAGACCTCCTTCGAGATCAGCTTGCGGCCGCCGCGGAAGTGCAGCACCGCCGGCGACGGGATCGTCATCTTCGGCGTAACGTGCGCCTGGTCGGCATACTTCTTCAGGAAGCGGAAGTGATCGAGCATCGGATGCTGATCGGAGAAATCCAGCTTGCCGATCACCCGGATGGCGTCGTGCCGGGTCTGCACGCCGGCGAACTGGATGCCCATGTCCGGATGGAACAGCTCGCAGCCGGTCAGATGGCTGAGGAAATCGAAGTGCCACCAGGAGCGGCGGAACTCGCCGTCGGTCGCAAGCTTCAGGCCGACCGAAGCCTGCTTGTGCACGACCTTCTCGATCTCCATGTCCTCGACCTTGCGCAGCTCGTCGGCCGAGATCTCGCCCTTCTCCAGCTTGGCGCGGGCCTCCTTGATCTTCGGCGGCCGCAACAGGCTGCCGACCTCGTCGGCGCGGAACGGAGGCTTGGTTCGCTGCATGGTGAACTCCCTGAGGTCGTCAGTGTTTTTTGGTCCCGGCGACGCCGAGATGGCGCTCGAGGACGGAGGGATCGGCCTTCAGCGCGCTGCTTGCCGCATCATGCACGATCGTGCCGCGTTCCAATATCACAACGCGGTCGGCGAGCCCCAGAATCTTTTGCGCGTTCTGCTCGACAATGATCGAGCAGATACCGCCCGAGCGCGTGATGGTTCCGATCGCCTTTAACAATTCCTCAACGATGATCGGCGCGAGGCCTTCGGTCGGCTCATCGAGCAACAGCACCTTGGGGTTCAAGGTCAGCGCCCGGCCGATCGCCAGCATCTGCTGCTCGCCGCCCGACAGTTGGTTGCCGAAATTGCCGCGCCGCTCCTTCAGCCGCGGAAACATCTCGTACACCCGCTCGACCGTCCACGGCCCCGGCTGCGCCACCGCGGTCATGTTCTCTTCCACCGTCAGCGATCGGAAGATGTTGCGCTCCTGCGGCACCCAGCCGATCCCGGCGCGGGCGCGCTGATCGGGCCGCAGCGCGGTGATGTCCTGGCCCGCGAGCGTAACGCTGCCGCCGAAGCGGCTGGTGATACCGACGATCGAATTGATCAGCGTGGTCTTGCCGGTGCCGTTGCGGCCGAGCAGCGCGAGCACCTGGCCGTCGGCAAGCGCCAGCGACATATCGGGCAGCACGACGGCCTCGCCGTAGCCGGCACGCAGGCCCTGGATGGAGAGCAGGTCAGGCATCGGCTGCCTCGCCGAGATAGACCGCCCTCACCTGCGGATCACGCGCGACCTCGTCGGGCGCGCCCTCGGTGAGCAGGCCGCCATTGACCAGCACCGAGATGCGGTCGGCGAACGAGAACACGAGGTCCATGTCGTGCTCGATCAGCAGCACGGTGACGTCGCGCGGGAGCGCCGCGACCGCCGCCAGGATATCGTGGCGCTCGCTCTCGGGGACGCCGGCCGCCGGCTCGTCGAGCAGCAGCACCCGCGGCTTGGCCGCGATCGCGACCGCAATCTCGAGCAGGCGCTGCTTGCCGTAGGGCAATGTCGATGTGAGCTCGGTCATGACGTCGAGCAGATGGAAGCGCGACAGGATCTCGGCGATCTCGGCATTGACGTCGTCGCGCGTTCCCATCCGCCGCCACCAGTCGCCGCCGCGGCCCATCCGTTCCGAGACCGCAAGCCCGATGGTCTCGAGCGGCGTCAAATCGGGATAGAGCTGGTTGATCTGGAACGTGCGCGACAACCCGCGCAGCACCCGCTTGTGCACGGAGAGGCCGGTGATGTCGGCACCTTCGAGCAGGATGCGGCCGCTGTTCGGGCTCAGCACGCCGGTCAGCTGGTTGATGACCGTGGTCTTGCCGGCGCCGTTCGGCCCGATCAGCGCGTGGCGGGCGCCCTGCATCACCTTCAGCGAGAGGTCGCGGGTGACGCGAAGGCCGCCGAAGGATTTCTCGAGATTGCGGGTTTCCAGCGCGATCGTCATGACACGTCGCTCTCCGGCACGGCGACGGCGGCCTTGCGGCCGGCGAACTGGCGTATGACCAGATTCGGCACGAACAGCACCCAGCGATGGATGCGCGCGCGGCCGACCATCACGATCACGACAAGCACGAGGCCGATCCAGAATAGCCAGTATTGCGGGGTGAGGCTCTGGAACAGCTCCTGCAGCATCTTGAACACGACGGCGCCAATCAGGCCGCCATAGAGATAGCCGGTACCGCCGATCACGAGCACCAGCATCAGGTCGGCGGAGCGCTCGAAAGAAAATACGTCAAGGGAAGCAAGTGCCGTGGTCTGCGTGAACAGCGCGCCGGCGATCCCGGCGAAGAACGCGGCCAGCGTATAGACCGCGATCAGGCGGCGGTTGACCGGCACGCCGATCGCGGCCGCGCGCAGCGGATTGTTCTTGATCGCCCGCAGCGACAGGCCGAACGGCGAATGCACCACGCGTCGCGCAAGCAGGAACAGGATGAACAGCACGATCAGCGAATAGAAGAAGCCGGTCTTGCCGAACATGTCGAAGGTGAACAGCCCGAGGATCGGCTGCATCTCGATTCCCTGCAGGCCATCGGTGCCGCCGGTGATATCAGAGAAGCGTTCGGCGAGCGCTTCCAAGAGCAGCGCGATGCCGAGCGTTACCATCAGACGGGTCAGGTCGACGCCGCGGATGACCAGGAAGCTGGTCAGGAAGCCGAGCACCGCCGCAACGAGACCGGCGGCGACCAGCGCGATGACCGGCTCGTTGATGATGCCGTGCAGCGCCAGCAAGCCTGCCGAATAGGCGCCGACGCCGAAGAACGCCGCGTGACCGAGCGAGACGATGCCGGCGTAGCCGAGGATCAGGTCGAGCGACAGCGCGAACAGGCCGAGCCGCACAATGTCGGTCATGATCAGGTAGCGCGACGGGAACAGGAACGCGCAGCCGAGCGCCAGGATCCAGAACGCGACCTCGCTGATCCGCCAGCGCGCGCTGGCCATCGCATGAGTGGAGACGTCGGACAGCGCGGTCATATCAGCCTCATATCAGCCTCACCGCGCCGCGGTGCGGCCGAACAGGCCGTTCGGGCGCCAGAGCAGGATCACGATCATGACCGTGTAGATCACGAAGGGACCGAGCTTGGGCACATAATATTTGCCGGCGACGTCGGCGATGCCGAGCAGCAGCGAGGCGAGGAACGGCCCGGTGATCGACGACGAGCCGCCGACCGTGACCACGATCAGGAAGTAGATCATGAATTTGAGCGGGAAGTACGGATCGAGCCCGAGGATCTCCGCGCTCAGCGCGCCGCCGAGGCCGGCGAGGCCGCAGCCGAAGGCGAAGGTGAAGGCGAACACCTGCGGCACGTTGATGCCGAGCCCGATCGCGGCACGCGGATCGTCGACCGCGGCGCGCAGGCGGCTGCCGAACCGCGTCTTGGCGAGGATCAGCTGCAGCGCCAGCGTGAGCAGGCCGCAGATCACGACGATCATCAGCCGGTAGCGGCCGATGCCAACGCCGAACAGATCGATCTGGCCCTCCAGCGCCGCCGGCAATTTGATGAAGACCCGCGACGATCCCATGATGTAGTCGACCGCCGCGACCGACATGAACACCAGACCAATCGAGAACAGCACCTGGTCGAGATGGCTGCGGCTATAGAGGTGCCGGTACAGCGCGCGCTCCAGCGCGATGCCGATCAGGGCGCTGCCGACAAAGGCGAGCGGCAGCGCGGCGAAGAACGGCCAGCCGGACTGATTGACGAGCACAGCACAGATATAGCCGCCGGCCATCGCGAAGGCGCCGTGCGCGAGGTTGACGAAGTTCATCAGCCCGAGCGTCACCGCCAGCCCGCAGGCGAGCACGAACAGCAGCATGCCGTAGGCGACGCCGTCGAACAGGTTGGTGAGGATAGAGGCCATCAAGTCAGCTCAGCCGAGAGGACGCAAAGGATACCACGTCAAGTGGAACGTCATGGCCGGCTTATCCCGGCCATGACGTGGAACGAGGCGGAGCTTCGCGCGTCACTTCTTGGTCTTGCCGGAATCCTTGACGGCCTCGAAGGTCGCGAACTCGACGTTGTAGAGCTCGCCGTCGACCTTCTCGACCTTGCGGATGTAGATGTTCTGCACGATGTCGCGGGTTTCCGGATCGATCGAGATCGGACCGCGCGGGCTCTCCCACTTCATGCCCTTCATCGCCTCGATCAGCTTGTCGCCGTCGGTCGCACCATTGGTCTTCTTCAGCGCCTCGTAGATCAGATGGATGCCGTCATAGCCGCTGACCGCCATGAAGCCCGGACGGTTGCCGAACGCCTTCTTGTAAGCGACGACGAAATCCTTGTTCATCTGCGAGGGATGCGCCGCGGAATAAAGATGCGCCG
>NZ_JASGSR010000177.1:0-12370 GCF_040446015.1 Bradyrhizobium sp. INPA03-11B | reverse complement strand
TGGAAGATTCCGCCTATGGCATGATCCGCTGGAAGCAGGCGGTCGACAACTTCCCGGATTTCGGCCTCACCTTCGGCAATCCGGATTTTGTCAAATACGCCGAAAGCTATGGCGCCAAGGGCTCGCGGATCGAGAGCACGGAGGCCATCGTCCCGACGCTCGAGCGCGCCTTCTCCGGCGGCGGCGTGCACCTTGTTGTGGTACCGATCGACTATACCGAGAACAAGCGGGTGCTGGTCGACGAGCTGCGCGAGAAAGTGCAGCAGATCGACGTCGAATAGCGGATTGCGCTGCCGGCACGGAACGAAATGCCCTCGGCTTGATTGAACGTAAGCCGCCATGGTAGCACGCCGAGCGATCAAGCCATCGGCCTCACTCGTTGTGCTGATGGTCGGCGATACCAGATCTGAGAGGTCACGTGACTGCACCAAATCCTGCCGCCGGCAAACCCATCGATCCCTCAGCGCTCGCCAATGTTCCGCGGCTTGTTACGGCCTATTTCGCCGGCAAGCCCGACGCCAGCGATCCCACCCAGCGGGTCGCGTTCGGCACCTCGGGCCATCGCGGCTCGTCGCTGAAGAATTCGTTCAACGAGGACCACATCCTCGCCACCACGCAGGCGATCTGCGATTACCGGCGCGAGAAGGGGCTCACCGGGCCGCTGTTCATCGGCATCGACACCCATGCGCTGGCCGAGCCGGCGCTGGCCAGCGCGGTCGAGGTGTTCGCGGCGAACGGCGTCGAGATCATGATCGACGCGCAGGTTGGCTACACCCCGACGCCGGTGATCTCGCACGCGATCCTGAGCTACAACAAGGGCCGCAGCACGGGCCTTGCCGACGGCGTCGTCATCACGCCGTCACACAACCCGCCGGAGGATGGCGGCTACAAATACAATCCGCCGCATGGCGGCCCGGCCGACACCGACGTCACTGCGGTGGTCGAGAAGAACGCCAACCGCTATATCGAGGCCGGCCTCAAGGGCGTCGCACGGATGCCGTATGATCGCGCGCGCAAGGCCGCGACCACGCATCTGCACGACTACATCACGCCCTATGTCGCCGATCTCGGCAACACCGTCGATCTCGCGCTGATCAAATCCGCCGGCGTCAAGATCGGCATCGATCCGCTCGGCGGCGCGGCGGTGCATTACTGGCAGCCGATCATCGCGCGCTACGGCATCAACGCGACCATCGTCAACAATGCGGTCGATCCGACCTTCCGCTTCATGACCGCGGATTGGGACGGCAAGATCCGGATGGACTGCTCGTCGCCCTACGCGATGGCGAGCCTGATCGGGATGCGCGACCGTTTCGACGTCGCCTTTGCCAACGATACCGACGCCGATCGCCACGGCATCGTCACCCGCTCCAACGGGCTGATGAACCCGAACCACTTCCTCGCCACCGCGATCGCCTATCTGTTCGCGCACCGGCCGCAATGGAGCAAGGATGCCGCGATTGGCAAGACCATCGTGTCGAGCTCGATCATCGATCGCGTGGCGAAGAAGCTCGGCCGCAAGCTGGTCGAGACGCCGGTCGGCTTCAAATGGTTCGTCGACGGGCTCGGCAGCGGCGGCTTCGGCTTTGCCGGCGAGGAAAGCGCCGGCGCGTCGTTCCTGAAGCGCGACGGCTCGGCCTGGACCACCGACAAGGACGGCATCATCCTTGGCCTGCTGGCGGCGGAGATCATCGCCAAGACCGGCCGCGATCCCAGTGAATTGTTTAACGAGCTGACCGCGGAGCTCGGCGTGCCCTATTACGAGCGCATCGACGTCGCGGCGACGCCGAAGCAGAAGAACGCGCTGAAGGCGCTTGGGCCCGAGCAGCTCAACATGACCGAGCTCGCCGGCGATCCCGTGCGCGCGGTCAGGACCAAGGCGCCGGGTAACGATCAGCCGTTCGGCGGCATCAAGGTCGAGAGCGAGGCCGGCTGGTTCGCCGCGCGTCCCTCCGGCACCGAGGATGTCTACAAGATCTACGCCGAAAGCTTCCGCGGGCCGGATCATCTGAAGCAGATTCAAAGCGACGCGCAGGCCGCGATCGCCAAGGTGTTCTGAAGGCGCGGGGCGGGGCGGAATTCATGCGCGTCTTGTTGACCGGCTCCTCCGGCTGGCTCGGCCGTTTCCTTGCGCCGCGGCTTCGACAGGCCGGTCATCACGTGACCGGCCTCGACGTCGTCGCAGGCGAGGCGACCGATGTCGTCGGCTCGGTGGCCGAGCGATCGGTGGTTGACCGCGTGTTCGGCGATCATGGCATCGAGGCCGTGATCCATGGCGGCGCGCTGCACAAGCCCGACATCGCGCGGTTCGCGCCGCAGGCCTTTGTCGACGTCAACGTATCAGGCACGCTCAACCTGCTGCAGGCGGCCGCGGCCGCCGGCCATGATCGTTTCGTGTTCACCTCGACGACCTCGCTGATGATCTCGCAGGCGATCCGCGACGAGGAAGGCCATGCGGCGGTCTGGCTCGACGAGGCCTCGGGGCCGCTCGAGCCGCGCAACATCTACGGAGTGACAAAGCTCGCCGCCGAAGCGCTGTGCCGGCTGTACAGCCGCGAGCATGGGCTGAACTGCGCGGTGCTGCGCACCAGCCGCTTCTTCCCCGAGGACGACGACACCATCCGCGACATCCATGGCGAGAACCTGAAGGCGACCGAGCTGCTGTACCGCCGCCTCACGGTCGAGGACGCTGCCGACGCCCATGTCGTGGCGCTGGAGAAGATCCGGGGATTCGAGGTCTTCGTGATCAGCGCGCCGACACCGCTTGCGCGCAGCGATGTTGCGGACCTGAAGACCGACGCGGCCGGCGTGATCGGGCGCTATTTCCCCGACGCACCGGCGCTGTTTACAAAGCGCGGCTGGCGGCTGCCTGGGTCGATCGGCCGGATCTATGACGCGAGCAAGGCCGAACGCCTGCTCGGCTTCCGCGCGGTAACCGACTTTGCAGCGGTGCTCGGCGCCCTGCGCAATGGCGAGCCGCTTCCCTTTGCGCACGATCCCGATTATGTCTCGCCGTCAACGAGGCTCGCAAATGGCTGACTTCCACGGCGTCTTTCCGTATCTGGTGTCTCCGGTCGATCCCGCCGGCCATGTCCGCACCGAGGTGCTGGCCCGGCTCTGCGACGATTTGATCAAGGCCGGCGTCCATGGCTTGACGCCGCTCGGCTCGACCGGCGAATTCGCCTATCTCAACAATGCGCAGCGCATGCAGGTGGTGGCGACCACGATCGAGGCCGCGCAGGGCCGCGTGCCTGTCGTGGCCGGCGTCGCCTCGACCTCGACGGTGGACGCGGTGGCGCAGGCCAAGGCCTATCAGAAGCGGGGTGCTGCCGGCATTCTCGCGATCCTGGAGGCGTATTTTCCGCTCAGCGATGCCCAGGTGGAAGCCTATTTCCGCGCCATCGCCGACGCGGTCGATATTCCCGTCGTGATCTACACAAATCCGAATTTCCAGCGCTCCGATCTCACGCTCGACGTCATCGCGCGCCTCGCCCAGCACCCGCGGATCGGCTACATCAAGGACGCCTCGACCAATACCGGCCGGCTGCTGTCGATCATGAACCGCTGCGGCGACAGCCTGAAAGTGTTCTCGGCGTCCGCTCATATCCCGGCCGCGGTGATGCTGATCGGCGGCCATGGCTGGATGGCCGGCCCGGCCTGCATCATCCCGCGGCAGAGCGTCGAGCTCTACAATCTCTGCCGCCGCGCCCGCTGGGACGACGCGATGACCGTGCAGCGCAAGCTCTGGCGCATCAACGAGGCGTTCGCCCGCTTCAACCTCGCCGCCTGCATCAAGGCCGGGCTCGCGATCCAGGGCTACGATGTCGGCGACCCGGTGCCGCCGCAGGCGCCGCTCACCGCCGAGCAGCGCAAGGTGGTCGAGGCGGCGTTGCGCGATCTTGCCTGAAGCTGGCTTGCGCGTTGTGTACGTTCTTACCATCCCGTCATTCCGGGGCGATGCGCGAGCATCGAACCCGGAATCTCGAGATTCCGGGTCTGGTCCTGCGGACCATCCCGGAATGACGGCAGCGTGTTGTCTCGCGCCGAAAATCCGTTAAAACCCGCCGAAATTTCTGCTATCCAAGGACCCTCTGATGAACATTCTTCCCGGCAATATGCGTTTTGGTGCGGGCCAGCCAGTCAAGCGTCTGGAAGACCAGCGGCTGGTCACCGGGAAGGGGCATTTCATCGACGACAAGCCGCAGGACGGCGCGCTCTGGCTGCACGTGCTGCGCTCGCCGCATGCCCACGCCAACATCAAGGCGATCGACGCCAAGGCAGCGCTGGAGATGCCGGGCGTCAAGGCGGTCTATACCGGTGCCGATCTCGTGAAGGACGATATCGGCACGCTGCCGACGCTTGCGATCTTCAAGCGGCCCGACGGCTCGCCGATGACCGTGCCGCCGCGGCGCCTGCTGGCGCATGAGGTGGTGCGCTATGCTGGCGAGGGTGTCGCGGTCGTGGTCGCGACCGCGCGCGTGCTGGCGCAGACGGCGGCGGAGGCGATCGAGGTCGACTACGAGGTGTTGCCTTCAGTGGTCGATCCGGCCGAGGCGATCAAGCCCGGCGCGCCCGCGGTCTGGCCGGAGGCGCCCGACAACATCGTCGCCGCGATGAGCTATGGCGATGCCGCCAAGGTCGAGGCAGCCTTCGCCAGCGCCGCGCACAAGGTGTCGCTCGACCTGATCAGCCAGCGCCTGGTGCCGTCGGCGATGGAGCCGCGCTCGACCATTGCCGAGATCGAGAAGAAGACCGGCCGGCTCATTCTCCATGTGCAGTCGCAGACCCCGGGCTCGACCCGCGACCTCCTGGCGGAATCGATCCTGAAGCGGCCAAAGGACAGCGTGCGCGTGCTGGTCGGCGATATCGGCGGCGGCTTCGGCCAGAAGACCAGCCTCTATCCGGAAGACGGCATCGTCGCCTATGCCGCGACCAAGCTGAACGAGAAGATCCGCTGGCGCGGCGACCGCACCGACGAGTTCGTCGGCGGCACCCATGGCCGCGACCTCACCTCGACCGGCGAGTTCGCGCTCGACGCCAAGGGCCGCGTGCTGGCCTATCGCGTGCGCTCGATCGGCGGCACCGGCGCCTACTCGTCGGGCACCGCCAACATCATTCCGCTGGTGCTCGGCCCGTTCGTGCAGACCGGCGTCTACGATCTGCCGCTGGTGCATTTCGAGGTGAAGTCGGTGATGACCCACACCGCGCCGGTCGGTGCCTATCGCGGCGCCGGCAGGCCGGAGGCGGTGTTCATCGTCGAGCGGCTGTTCGATGCCGCCGCGCGCCAGATCGGCATGGACCCGCGCACCATCCGCAAGGTCAACTACATCAAGCCGGCGCAGCTGCCCTACACCAATGCGGTCGGGCAGGTGTACGACTCCGGCGCGTTCGCGCACATGCTGGAGCGCGCTTCTGACTTGGCCGACTGGAACGGCTTTGCCGCGCGCAAGAAGGCAGCCAAGAAGAAGGGCCTGCTCTACGGCCGCGGGCTGACCAGCTACATCGAGTGGACCGGCGGCCGCGCCCACACCGAAAACGTCTCGCTGCATGCGACCGCCGAAGGCCGCGTCGTCCTGCACTCCGGCACCATGGCGATGGGGCAGGGCCTCGCCACCACCTACACCCAGATGATATCAGATACGCTCGGCATTGCCATGGACAAGATCGACGTCATCCAGGGCGACACCGATCTTGCCACCGGCTTCGGCAGCGTCGGCTCGCGCTCGCTGTTCGTGGGCGGCACCGCCGTTGCGGTCTCCGCCAACGACATGATCAACAAGGCGCGCGACAAAGCCTCCAATTTGCTGGAAGCCTCCGTCGGGGACATCGAGTATCGCGACGGCTTCCTCACCGTGGTCGGCACCGACAGGCGCATCAGCCTGTTCGAGATCGCGAAGAATGAAAACGGCGCCAAGCTCTCGGTCGAGAGCGAAGGCAATGTCGACGGCCCGAGCTGGCCGAACGGCACGCATATCTGCGAGGTCGAGATCGATCCCGAGACCGGCGTGACGCGCGTGGTGCGCTACACCACGGTCGACGACGTCGGCGTCGCCGTCAATCCGATGCTGGTGACCGGGCAGGTGCATGGCGGCGTTGTCCAGGGCATCGGCCAGGCGCTGTACGAAGGCGTCGCCTACAGCGAGGAAGGCCAGCTGCTGACCGCAAGCTATCAGGACTATTGCATCCCGCGCGCCTCGGACATTCCGCCGATGTCAGTGACGCTCGATCCCTCCGCGCCCTGCAAGACCAATCCGCTGGGCGCCAAGGGCTGCGGCGAGTCGGGCGCGATCGGCGGTCCGCCCTGCATCACCAATGGCGTGATGGATGCCTTGAGCGAGGTCGGCATCACCCAGCTCAACACGCCGCTGACGCCGGTGAAGATCTGGCAGGCGATCCAGGACGCCAAGGCTGGGGCGTAAGCGCTGCCACCCTCCCCTGGAGGGGGAGGGTCGGCACGCATCGTTAGATGCGTGACGGGGTGGGGTGATCTCTCAACTCGGGCACTGTTCGCGAGGAGGGACTTTCACCCCACCCCGCCGCTCCTTTCAGTCGCGTCGACCCTCTCCCTCCAGGGGAGGGTGAAGGGAAGGCGATCGCGTCCGGACGCGGGCTACAACCCCAGCACCATCTTCGCGATGATATCGCGCTGGATCTCCGACGAGCCGCCGAAGATCGTGTACGCCCGGCCGTTGAGATATTCCGGCACCACCGGCAGGAGTTCTTCCGGGATCGCCGGCTCGTGGTTGAGCCGGTAGAACGGCCGCGCCGGCTCGACGGCGAGGCCGTCCTGGCCGATCACGTCGACGCCGAGCCGCGTCACCGCCTGGCGGATTTCGCTGACACGGAGCTTGATCAGCGACGACACCGCGCCGGGATTCTGCCCGGTCTGCAGCGCCGACAGCACCCTGAGCTCGGTCATCTCGAGCGCATCGATGTCGACCTCGACCTCCGACATCCGCATCGCGATGTCAGGGTCCTCGATCGCGCGGCCGGTAACCTCGGAGCCTGCGAGATCGGTGATCGTCTTCAGCGCCTCGCGCAGCTTGGCGGATGCGATGCCGGAGCCGCGCTCGAACTCGAGCAGGTACTTGCCGTAGGTCCAGCCCTTGCCTTCCTCGCCGACGCGATTGGCGACGGGCACGCGGACGTCGTCGAAGAACACCTGATTGACCTCGTGATCGCCGCCGATGGTCAGGATCGGGCGCGTGGTGATTCCAGGCGTCTTCATGTCGATGAGAATGAAACTGATGCCGTCCTGCTGCCGCTCGCCCTCATTGGTGCGCACCAGCGCGAACATGCGGTTGGCGTGGTGCGCATGCGTGGTCCAGATCTTGGTGCCGTTGATGACGTAGTCGTCGCCGTCGCGCACCGCGCGCGTCTTCAGCGAGGCGAGGTCGGATCCAGAGCCCGGCTCGGAATAGCCCTGGCACCAGTAGTCCTCGCCGGAGAGGATCCGCGGCAGGTAGAAGTTCTGCTGCTCGCGTGAGCCGAAGCCGATGATGACGGGGCCGACCATCTTCACGCCCATCACGTTGACATTCGGCACGCCGGCGCGGGCGCACTCGGCCTCGAAGATCCAGCGCTGCGCCGGCGTCCAGTCCGGCCCGCCATGTTCGACCGGCCAGCCCGGCGCGCCCCAGCCCTTCTTGTGCAGGGCGCGCTGCCAGGCCATGCCGATGTCGGGATCGGAGAACACCGACGGCGTCAGCGCGGTGGCGCGCTTCATCTCCGGCGTCAGACTCTCGGCGATATAGTCGCGGACTTCCTTTTCGAAGGCGCGTTCTTCGGCGCTGAAGGTGAGATCCATGGTGCGCTCTCCGTTACGCGTGGGCGCGGCCGCTGAGCGCGGCGTGGCGGCGATAATGATGGGCACTGCCGCCGAACAGCGTATCGAAGGCGAGCAGCCGCTTGAAATAGGCGCCGATGTCGAGCTCTTCGGTGACGCCCATGGCGCCGTGCAGCTGCACCGCCTGCTCGGCGACGAAGCGCGCGCATTTGCCGATCTTCGCCTTGGCGCCGGACGCGGCACGGCTGCGCGCCACCGGCTCGGCGTTGGCCATCAACGCCGCGCGCAGCGCCATCGACCGCGCCTCGTCGACCTGCATCGCGACATCTGCGAGGCGATGACGGATCACCTGATTGGCCGACAGCGGCCGGCCGAACTGCTTTCGAATTTTGGTGTATTCGAGCGTGGTGTCGAGCAGCGTCTGCATGATGCCGACAGCTTCCGCGCCGAGTGCGGCCATTGCGCGGTCGACCACGGTTTCGATCGCGGGCAGCGCATCGCTGCCATCGCCGAGTAGCGCGTCCGCCGGCAGTTGCACATCCCTGAGATCGAGATTGCAGCCGCGCCCGCCGCCGAGCCGCGCATAGTCGCGCAGAGTGAGGCCGAGCGTTCCAGCCGGCACCAGGAACAAGCCAAGCTTGCCGGATGCGCCATTGGCGTTGGCGATGCGAGCGGAAACAATGATCTCGTTGGCAGCCGCGCCGTCGAGCACCGCGACCTTGCTGCCGTTCAGCCGCCAGCCGTCGGCGGTCTTGGTCGCTGTCGTGTCGACATGGGCGAGGTCGAAGCGCGCGGCGCGCTCCGAATGTGCGAAGGCGAGCGTCAGCGCGCCCTCGGCGATCCTGGGCAGGATCGCCTGCTTCTGCGCTTCGGTGCCGCATTCGGCGACCAGCGCGGCGCCGATCACGACCGTGGAGAGGAACGGCTCCGACACGAGGCCACGGCCGAACGCTTCCATCAACAGCCCGATCTCGATCGCGCCGCCGCCGAGCCCGCCATGGGCCTCGGCGATCGGCAGCGCCAGCCAGCCGAGCTCGGCGAATTGTTTCCAGATCGCCGGCGAATAGCCCAGCGGATCGTTCACCGCCTTCTTGCGATGCTCTGATGTGAAGGTTTCCGCCACGAAGCGGTCGGCACTTTCGCGCAGCAGGCGCTGCTCGTCGCTGAGGGTGAGGTCCATCTGGCTGTCTACACGTTGGCGGTTTTCTTGACGGAGGGATGAAGACCCGCGGGGTCCACCACCATTCCGAATTCCTGGAGATTATGCGCGTGGCAGAGCTGATGCAGCGCGAACGCCTGATCGATCGCGGCGGGCTGCCCCATGATGTCGATCGAGCGGTTCACCGCCTCCTTGCTCAGCTTCAGCGCGAACGCGGGTTTTGCGGCGATCCTGCGCGCCAGTGCCAGCGCGAAGGACGAGAGGTCGCCGCGCGGCACCACGTGATTGACCATGCCGAGGCGATGCGCTTCGTCGGCGCTCCAGACGTCGGCGGTGAACAACATCTCCTTGGCCTTGCGCGCGCCGAGTTCCCAGGGATGCACGAACCACTCGACGCCGCAGACGCCCATCGTCACCACGGGATCGCAGAACTCGGCGTCATGGCTCGCGACGATCAGGTCGCAGGCCCAGGCCAGCATCAGCCCGCCGGCAATGCACTTGCCGTGCACCTCCGCGATCGTCGGCTTGGCGAGATTGCGCCAGCGCCGCGTGATCTGCAGGTAGATCTCCTGCTCGCGCGCGAAGCGGCCATGCGCGTTGGGTTCGGCGAAGCCGCCCCAATTTCCGACTGGCGGGAAATCGACGCCCGCTTCATTCTTGGCCCCTGGCCTGAGATCGTGGCCGGCCGAGAAATGCGGGCCATTGCCGGCGAGGATGATGACCTTGACCGCGTCGTCCTGCACCGCCCGGTCGAAGGCGGCGTTGAGGTCGTAGGTCATCTGCAGGTTCTGGGCGTTGCGCGCCTCAGGGCGATTCATCACGATCCGCGTGATCGCGGGGTCGGGCCGCTCGACGACAATCGTCTCGAATTGTTCAGACACCAATGGATCCTCCCGCGATCGATTTTTTCGCCATGATGAACGGCGCGGGGAGGGATAGGCAAGAGCCATCATCCGCAAAAGATCGCGCGAAATCCGCGCCACGGGATTATCAGGCGGAAATCTGTTACCGTGAGAAAGAATCCACCGGGAGGACCATCTTCATGCGTAAGCTTTGGACCGTGCTGGCAGCGCTGGCGACCTTGAGCCTGACCAACTGCGGCTACAACGCGATCCAGACCAATGACGAGCAGGTCAAGTCGAGCTGGTCGGAGGTGGTGAACCAGTACCAGCGGCGTGCCGACCTGGTGCCGAACCTGGTCAACTCGGTGAAGGGCTTTGCGCAGCAGGAGAAGGATGTGCTGCTCGGCGTCACCAATGCGCGCGCCAAGGTCGGCAGCATCCAGGCGACGCCCGAGGTGCTCAACGATCCCGCGGCATTCCAGAAGTTCACGCAGGCGCAAGGCGAATTGACCAGCGCGCTGTCGCGCCTCCTGGTCGTCACCGAAAACTACCCGCAGCTGAAATCGGATGCGTTGTTCCGTGACCTGATGGCACAGCTCGAAGGCACCGAGAACCGCATCACGGTGGCGCGCAACCGCTACATCAAGGCGGTGCAGGAGTATAACGTCGGCATCCGAACCTTCCCGAACAACCTGACCGCGATGGCGTTCGGTTACAAGGACAAGCCGAACTTCACGGTCGACAATGAGAAGGAGATCTCGACCGCACCGAAGGTCGATTTCAATCCGGCGCCGTCCCCTGCGCCGTCGAAATAACGCCGCCAGGCGCCCGCCGCGATGACCGCCGCACGCGTCATCCTGTTCGCTTTCCTGCTGGGTTTCATGTGTCCGGCGTGGGCCGAGGTTGCAGTACCTCAGCTCACCGGCCGCGTCGTCGATCAGACCGGCACGCTGTCGGCTGCTGATGTCGCCTCGCTGAACGACAGGCTGAAGGATCTGGAGACCCGCAAGGGCAGCCAGATCGCGGTCTTGATCGTGCCGACGTCAGGCGAAGAAACCATCGAGCAGTTCTCGATCCGCGTCGCCGAGGCCTGGAAGATCGGGCGCAAGAAGGTCGACGACGGTGCGCTGCTCGTCGTTGCCAAGAACGACCGTCATCTGCGCATCGAGGTCGGCTACGGCCTCGAAGGCGTGCTGAGCGACGTCGTCACCCATCGCATCATCGACGAGGACATCACGCCGAAATTCAAGGCCGGCGATTTCGCCGGCGGTATCTCGGCCGGCATCGACCGGATGATCCGCCTGGTCAATGGCGAGCAATTGCCCGCACCGGAGCCCGAGCATTGGCAGGCGCCCAATCTCGTCGACTTCGCCAACCCGATGGTGATTTTCGGCGTCATCATCGTGGCAGGCTTCCTGCGCGGCCTGCTGGGGCGGCTGTTGGGTTCGGTGGCGACCGGCGGCATCGTCGGCGTCTTCACCTGGATGCTGGCCGGCTCGCTCGCCACCGCGCTGGTGGTCGGCCTGTTCGCCGGTGTTGCGGCGCTGATCTTCGGCGGCTTGAATTTTGGTAGCCCGGCGGCCGGCTCGGGACCGTACCGGCGCGGCGGCGGTTATTCCGGCGGCTGGTCCGGCGGGGGCTGGAGCAGCGGCTCGAGTTCGAGCGACAGCGGTGGCTTCAGCGGCGGAGGCGGCAGCTTCGGTGGCGGCGGCGCCTCGGGGAGCTGGTAGGGATATGAGCATCAAGCGCATCGGCAAGCATCTGATCGAGCATCGCTGGCGCGTGCGGCGCGCGTTTCCGCCGCGCGTGCTCGATGCCATCGAGCAGGCGATCAAGGCGGGTGAGGCCACCCATTCGGGCCAGATCCGTTTCGTCGTCGAGGGCGCGCTCGACGGCGTGCCGCTGTTTCGCAATCAGCCGGCGCGGGAGCGGGCACTCGATGTGTTCTCGCATTTGCGGATTTGGGACACCCATCACAACAATGGTGTGCTGATCTATCTGTTGCTCGCCGACCGCGACGTCGAGATCGTCGCCGATCGTGGCATTGATGCGAAGGTCGGCCACGCCGGATGGGACGCGATTTGCCGCGCCATGGAAACGGACTTTCGGGCCAGCCGGTTCGAACAGGGCGTGATCAACGGCATCGCCGCGGTGTCGCGGGAGCTGGCGAAGTATTTTCCGCACGCCGAGGGCGGCCCGAACGAACTGCCGGATAGACCGGTGGTGATTTGAGGGATCGAGCTACTTGGCCTTCTTCATCCTCCCCTGGAGGGGAGGATCGACGCGAATGCAATGAGCGGCGAGGTGGGGTGAAAGTCTCTCCGCCTGAAGGCTGCCCGAGTCGAGAGATCACCCCACCTCGGTTCGCATTGCGCTATCGCTTCATGCGAACCGATCCTCCCCCTCCAGGGGAGAATAAGAAGATCGCCATTGCGCCTTCACCGACGGCCGCGCGGCGACGCGGTTGAGCCAGGCGACGATGTTGGTGCTCTTCACCCTCCCCTGGAGGGCAGGGGAATCGCATGTTGGCTTCGGCAAGTAGTTGCCAAATCGACAGAAAGGGATTCTGAAGGTGGCTCCTGA
>NZ_JASGSR010000176.1:0-12738 GCF_040446015.1 Bradyrhizobium sp. INPA03-11B | reverse complement strand
GTTCACCGACGCCGACACCGAGATCGAGACGGCGGCCGACATGACGATCCCGGAGATCTTCGAGACCCATGGCGAGGCTTATTTCCGCGACGGCGAGGCGCGGGTGATCGCCCGCATCCTCGACAACGGCCCGATCGTGCTGGCGACCGGCGGCGGCGCCTACATGCGCGAGGAGACCCGGAGCCGGATCCGCGACCGCGCGATCTCGATCTGGCTCAAGGCCGACAGTGATATCATCATGCGCCGGGTCCGCCGCCGCGCCGATCGGCCGCTGCTGCAGACCGCCGACCCCGAGGCGACCGTCAACCGCCTGCTCAGCGAGCGCGAGCCGGTCTACCGCACCGCCGACCTGACGATCGCGTCGCGCGACGTGCCGCATGACCGCATCGTCGACGAATGCCTCGAGGCCCTGCATGCGCACCTGTGCGGCGCGCGGCCGGCCGGCGAGCCACCACCTGATGGATTGAACGCGACCTCATGACTGCGCCCCTGAAACACTCCGCCTCCGTTACCGTCGACGTCGCGCTCGGCGACCGCGCCTATGACATCGTCATCGGCCGCGACGTGCTGGCCTCGCTCGGCGAACGCGTCGCGGCGCTGCGGCCCGGCGTGCGCACCGCCATCGTCACCGACCGCACCGTCGCCAGGCATTGGCTGGAGCCGACCGAAGCGTCGCTC
Source organism: Bradyrhizobium sp. INPA03-11B (assembly GCF_040446015.1). NCBI lineage: Bacteria > Pseudomonadati > Pseudomonadota > Alphaproteobacteria > Hyphomicrobiales > Nitrobacteraceae > Bradyrhizobium > Bradyrhizobium sp. INPA03-11B. The sequence goes on along the minus strand of NZ_JASGSR010000176.1, from coordinate 12,060 downwards.
GCCGCCGCAGGCGTGCCGACGTCGCGGATCGTCGTCGAGGAGGGCGAGGGCTCGAAGAGCTACGCGACGCTAACACAGGTCAGCGAAGCGCTGATCGCAGCGAAGATCGAGCGCAATGATCTGGTCATCGCGCTCGGCGGCGGCGTGGTCGGCGACCTCGCGGGCTTTGCGGCTGCGATCCTGCGCCGCGGCGTCGATTTCGTGCAGGTGCCGACCTCGCTGCTCGCGCAGGTCGATTCGTCGGTCGGCGGCAAGACCGGCATCAACTCGCCGCAGGGCAAGAACCTGATCGGGGCCTTCCATCAGCCCGTGCTGGTGATCGCCGATACGTCCGTGCTGGACACGCTGTCGCCGCGCCAGTTCCGCGCCGGCTACGCCGAGGTCGCGAAATACGGCATCCTGGGTGACGAGGCGTTCTTCGCCTGGCTGGAGACGAACCACGCCGACATCTTCGCGGGCGGTGCCGGGCGCGAGCACGCGATCGCCACCTCCTGCCGAGCCAAGGCCGGCGTCGTCTCCCGCGACGAGCGCGAGACCGGCGAGCGCGCGCTGCTCAATCTCGGCCACACCTTCGGCCATGCACTGGAGGCCGCGACCGGCTTCTCCGACCGCCTATTCCATGGCGAGGGTGTCTCGGTCGGCATGGTGCTCGCCGCAGAATTCTCGGCGCAGCTCGGCATGATTTCACCTGGCGATGCGGCCCGCATCGCCCGTCATCTTTCCGCGGTAGGACTGCCGACGCGCCTGCAGGACATCGCAGGCTTCGCGCAGGAAGGTCTCGCCGATGCCGACGCATTGCTGGCGCTGATGGCGCAGGACAAGAAGGTCAAGCGCGGCAAGCTCACCTTCATCCTGCTCGAGGCGGTCGGCCGCGCCGTGATTGCCAACAATGTCGAGCCGCAGCCGGTGCGCGACTTCCTGCAAGCCAAGCTGAAGGCTTAAAGCCACGGATCACGCCAGTGGGATGGTTGACCTTCTCGATCGTGCTGCTCTGTCTCTTGATCTCCGCGTTCTTCGCGGCGAGTGAGACCGCGCTGACCGGCGCCTCGCGCGCCAGCATGCTGCGGCTGTCGAAACAGGGCAACAGCGAGGCCGGCGTCGTCTCAAGGCTGATCAACATGCGCGAGCGGATGATCGGCGCGCTGCTGCTCGGCAACAACATCGCCAATATCGGCGCCTCGGCGCTGGCGACCGGTGTGTTCACCGCCTGGTTCGGCGATGTCGGCGTGCTCTACGCCACCGCGGTCATGACCGTGATGGTCGTGGTGTTCGCCGAGGTGCTGCCGAAGACCATCGCGATCAACGCGCCCGACCGCATCTCGCTGCTGGTCGCGCGGCCGATGCGGCTGACGATCTTGGTGCTGGGGCCGCTGCTGACCATCATCGAGACCATCGTGCTGGCGCTGATGAAGCTGCTCGGCATCAAGGTTGGCGCCCATCAGGCGGTGCTGTCTCCGACCGAGCGCCTGCGCGGCGCGGTCGACCTGCTGCATCACGAAGGCAAGGTCGAGAAGCAGGACCGCGACATGCTGGGCGGGCTGCTCGACCTCAGCGAGCTGCAGGTCTCCGACGTCATGGTCCATCGCACCGAGATGACCATGGTCAACGCCGACCTGCCGCCGGAAGAACTGGTGCGCGAGGTGCTGGCGAGCGAATACACCCGCATCCCGCTGTGGCGGGAGAAGCCGGAGAACATCGTCGGCGTGCTGCACGCCAAGGATTTGCTGCGTGCGATGCGCGCCAATGAGGGCGACATGTCCGCGATCGATGCCTCCGCGATCGCGCTGCCGCCGTGGTTCGTGCCGGAGATGCGCCCGGTCTCCGAACAGCTGAAGGCGTTCCGCCGCCGCAAGACCCACTTCGCCCTCGTGGTCGACGAGTATGGCGAGGTCGAAGGGATGGTGACGCTGGAGGACATCCTGGAGGAGATCGTCGGCGACATCTCCGACGAGCACGATGTCGTCGTCGCCGGTGTCCGTGCCCAGCCGGACGGCTCGGTCGTGGTCGACGGCTCGGTGCCGATCCGCGATCTCAACCGCGCGATGGACTGGCGCCTGCCGGACGAGGAGGCGACCACGGTCGCCGGCCTCGTGATCCACGAGGCGCGCTCGATCCCGGAGCGCGGCCAGAGCTTCACCTTCCACGGCTTCCGTTTCCGCGTGCTCCGCCGCGAGCGCAACCGCATCACCGCGCTGCGCATCGTCGCCGTCCCGCGCGAGGCCGAGCTCGACGAGAAGAAGCCGAAGCGGGCGGGCACGGCGTTCTAGTTGGAGCTGACTCGTCTCCTAGTGCCGTCACCCTGAGGAGCGCGCATCGCGCGCGTCTCGAAGGGTCGACGGCCACCAGCCGGGCCGTGCATCGTTCGAGGCTCGCTCTGCTCGCACCTCAGGATGACGGAATAGGCAATCTGCCAGTCACTACTCGATATCGATCGAGATGCCCGACAGCTTCCATGCGCCGTCGGAGGGGATGAAGCCGAGCTGATATTTCACCTGCTTGGGCGTGGTGTCGAAATGGCCCTTCAGCCGCAGCACGCCCTTGTCGTCGATCTTGGCGTCCTCATCCAGCACGATCGGCTTGGCGACCACGGCGTCGAACACGGCGTGCTTGTCGACCAGGTCCTTGAAGATGGTCTGCAGCTTGTCGGGCGAAAACTGGTCGCGGAACGGCTTCGAGATCTTGGCGTGGAACACGGTGAAATTATTCGCGGCCACCGCGTCGTTGAGCGACACCAGGATGCTCTTGATCAGCACCTCCTGGACGAACGGGCTCGGCATATCCAGCGCCGCGGCCGAGCGTATCGCGCAGATCAGGAGCAGGCCGGCGGCGGTGACGATCGACCGGAAACGTGGCCAGCAAGGGATCATCAATGGCCCCATCTAAGGCGCGGAGGTGCTATTCTCATAACGGAAAACCGCTGCTTCGTCTTGAGGCAAGCGCGAGCTAGCGCGGCTTTTCCCCGGGGCCGTGTGCGTGGATCGCCAGCGCATGCACCGAGCCGGCGAGTTCCTGCGCCAGCGTCGTATTTATCATGCGATGGCGTTCGATCCGGCTCTTCCCTTCGAAGGCCGGAGACACAATATATACCCTGAAATGTGTCTCCCCGCCTGGCCTGTGGCCGGCGTGGCCCTCATGCAGATGTGACTCATCGACCACGTCGAGGCTTTCGGGCAAGAAAGCTTCACGCAACTTGTTTATGATAGCGTCTTTGGTGCTCATGGCGGCGGAGTTAGGTTCGCGACGGCTTTTCGTCAATGGTGCTAGCGGGAAACGAGGTCTGCGCAATGTCAAGACTTGAAGATTTGTGCATTGCGTAGTCAAAGAGATCATGCCGATCGATTCATCAAAATTCTTCGACTCCATTCGCATCAAGCCGACCAAGGTGAGTGCGAAGCGCCAGGCGCAGGCCGGCGAGCAGGCCGTGACCTGCGAGTGGGCGGGTTGCCAGAACAAGGGCGCGCACCGCGCCCCGAAGGGCCGCGAGAATTCGCGCGAGTATTGGCACTTCTGTCTCGATCACGTCCGCGAGTACAACCAGTCCTACAATTTCTTCCAGGGCATGAATCCTGACGACGTCGCGCGCTACCAGAAGGACGCGCTGACCGGTCATCGTCCGACCTGGAAGATGGGCGCCAACAACGGCAAGAAGGAGAGCGGTCTCGATGCCGCCTCCGATCCGTTCCACGTGTTCTCCGAGCTCAACGGCCGCGGCCGCTGGCGCCCCGGGCCGGGCGGCGCAGAGCCCAAGCCCGAGACCCGCAAGGTCATGAACGCCGAGCGCAAGGCGCTGCTGGTGATGGGATTGGGGGCCGAGGCGACGCTGGAAGACGTCAAGTCGAAGTACAAAGCGCTGGTGAAGCAGCACCACCCCGACGCCAATGGCGGCGACCGCTCCACCGAGGATCGCCTGATCGAGATCATCAAGGCGTATAATTATCTGAAGACCGTGGTGCGCGAGGCCTGAGCTCTCGCAATTGTCGTCCCTGCGAAAGCAGGGACCCATAACCACCAGCCGAAATTGTCTGCACAGGATGTCTGCCCCGCTGCTCTATTGATGGGCCGCGGCGTATGGGTCCCTGCTTTCGCAGGGACGACGGCGGGATTTGTGGCCCCGCCGTCGGATGGATTCTGCAGTCTCAACCCTTCGGCGCTGCCCCGACATAGGACGAGCTCGGCCGGATCAGCCGCCCTGTGCGGCGCTGCTCCAGCGCGTGCGCGGTCCAGCCGGCGGCGCGGGCCACGGCGAAGATCGGCGTGAACGCCTGCCGCGGGATCTCCAGCCCGTCGAGCAGGATCGCGGTGAAGAACTCGACATTGGTCTCGAGCGGCCGCTCCGGATTCTTCTTCCGCAGCGCCTCGCGGATATAGGCTTCGACCTCGCCGGCAAACGGCAGGTCGGCGCCACCGGCCTCCAGGCGCTCGATCGCGAGCTTGAGCACGTCGGCGCGTGGGTCGCGCACGCGATAGACGCGGTGACCGAAGCCCATCAGCCGTTCGCCATGCGCCAGCGCGCCGTCGACCCAGGGCTTGATCCGCTCGCGGGTGCCGATCGCATCCAGCATCTCCAGCACCGGCTCCGGCGCGCCGCCATGCAGCGGGCCGGTCAATGCGCAATAGCCGCCGGTAATGGCCGCGAACAAATCGGCCTGGGTCGAGGCGATCACCCGCGTGGTGAAGGTCGACGCGTTCATGCCGTGGTCGCAGACCGTGACGAGATAGGCGTCGAGCGCCGCGACCTCGCGCGGCGCCGCCTTGCGGCCCAGCAGCATATGCAGCGTGTCGGCGGCGTGGCTAACATTCGGATCGGGCGCGATCGGCGCCTGTCCCTTGGCTTGCTGCACCAGGGCGCCGGCGATCACCGGGAAGGCGCCGACGATGGTCGCCTCGTGTTCCAGTCCGTTCTCGCCGCGAAGGCCTGCGATCGCGGCACGGAAGCCGTCGACGATCGACATGCCGCGCGTTGCCGGCAGCAGGTCGGCCAGCCGTGCGAAGGCGCGTTCGCGGGCGGCGCCGAGGCTGGCGCGGACATTGGCCTCGCTCAGCGTCTTGCCGGTGGCGCCGTTCCACAGCCGCGCCGTGACGCCCTCGAAGCTCGACTTGCCGGCGAGGTTGGCGACGTGCTCGCCGGCGATGATGAGTTCGCCGCGCTCGCCGTCGACATGGCTCAACACGGTCTCGGCGGCGGGAACGCCGTCCAGACCGATCTGGCTCTTGGTGAGAATCATGTTCATGGCCCGATCTCCTTGCTTCACGCCTTGAAAGTCGGGCCTCTCGACGAGTTGATCAATCTTGATTATATAAATCAATATGAAAAAATCCGCCGAGCTGTACCTCTCCGCCCGGGAGGCCGCCGCCGAGCTCGCGATCTCGCCGGCGACCCTCTACGCCTATGTCAGCCGTGGCCTGATCCGCTCCGAGCCGTCACCGGATTCGCGCAGCCACCGCTACCGCGCCGAGGACATCAGGGGTCTGAAGGAGCGCCGCGTGCCGTCGCCGGAGCCGCGCGGCTTCCGCAATTTCGATGCCGATTTGCCGGTGATGGATTCGGCGATCGCAACCATCACCGAGCAGGGTCCGATCTATCGCGGCGTCAACTGCGTCGATCTCTCCCAGCGCGACACGCTGGAGCACACCGCGACGCTGCTGTGGGACGTCACCGGCGTCGATCCGTTCGCGCCGGACAATTGCCCGCATGTCTCCGATGAAATGCGTGCGATCGCCGAGGCCGCGCGGCGCGCCCAGCCGATCGACCGGACGGTCGCAGTGTTTGCGCTGGCGGCGAGTGCCGATCCCGGCGCCTTCACCCGCGCGCCCGATGGCCGCGCAATGGTCGGCGGGCGCATCCTGCGGCTGCTGGTCGCGACCATGCTGAACGCTGTGCCGTCGGCCGAGCCGCTGCACGAGCAGGTGGCGCGGGTCTGGACGCCCGACAACAAGCACGCGCCCGACCTGATTCGCCGCGCGCTGGTGCTGCTCGCCGATCACGAATTGAATGCGTCCACCTTCACCGCGCGCTGCGCGGCGTCGACCGGCCTCAATCTGTACGATGCCGTGATCGCGGGGCTCGTCGCGTTGAAGGGGCCGATGCATGGCGGCGCCGGCGTGCTCGCCTCGCGCCTCGTCAAGACGATGATCGACAATGACGTCGCGCCTGTGGTGCGCGAGCGGGTTGCGCTCGGCGAGCGCTTCGCCGGCTTCGGTCACGGCGTCTACAAGAAGGGCGATCCGCGCGCGATCTCGCTGCTCGAGGCGCTGACGCGGGCCGGCGCGCCGCGCAAATTCACCAGGGAAGTGCCGGACAGAATCGCGGAGGCGACCGGCGAGTTCGTCAATATCGACTACGCACTGGCGGTGCTGGTGCACGCGCTGCGGATGCCCGCCGGCAGCGAGCTCGCGCTGTTCGCGATGGCGCGCAGCGTCGGCTGGATCGCGCATGCCAGCGAGCAGCTTCAGCTCGGCAAGTTGATTCGGCCTCGCGCGCGCTATGTCGGCCCGGCACCCGGGCGGGCCGGCACGACCAATAGTATCTAGAGCATGATCCGGAAAAGTGGAGGCCGGTTTTCCGAGGAGATCATGCTCAAGTAAAAGAGCTATTTCGTCGGTCTGGCCGGTTCGATCAGGCCGCCGCCATGGCGGCGGCGAATGGTCCAGATCGCGAGCGCCAGGATGACCGCGCCGCCCGCCACCGCGAACATCCATAGATGCTTGCCGACATGTTGATGATGCGGCAGGCCGGCATAGTCGTGCAGCGCGGTGACGGCGAGCACGCCGGGCAACACGTGGGCCGGCGCCCAGAGCAGGATCGCGGGAATGTTGACCGCGTAGAAGCGCGCCGGCGGCATGTCGAGCGCACCGGCGGTGATCGGCACGAAGGCCCGAATCGGCGGCACGAAGCGGGCGAAGAACACCGCGAGCACGCCCCAGCGGTTGAAGAAGGCCTCGCTCTGCGCGACCACGCGCGGATAATTGGAGAGCGGCCAGGCGGAGAGGATCTCGCGCTGGCTGCGATAGCCGATCATGAAGGCCGTGCCGTCGCCGAGCATCGCGCCGCACGCCGCCGCGGCGAGCACCGGCCACAGCTTCAATTCGCCGCCCGGGACCAGCGCGCTCAGCGCCAGGATGATGGTCGAGCCCGGCACCAGCGAGCCGACCACCGGGACGGCTTCCAGCAGCGCGGCCAGAAACAGCGTCAGATAGGCGAGCCAGGCATGGGCCGAAACGAATGCGATCAATGGGTCAAGGAATGAAGTCACAGAATCCCTGGGTGGCGATGAAACAAGTCCGAGAGCTAACAACTCCGCGCCGGGCTGAAAAGTGCCCGGCCCGGACAGGCCGCCGTGGCGCTGCGGCGAAAGTACGGCGGGATTTGCAGAGCAGCCTTCCAAAAACCGAGTTTCGCGCCTATCTTTATGATACAACGACGGAACTTTGATTTGCCCGTGGGCTTCTGCCGGCCGATGCTCTCTGCTAGGCTTGTGCGTAGCACCCCATCCGCAGCCAAATGACCTTAAATCTGGTTTCGGGAATGCCCGGGACCTCGGAGGATGAATGACGACCGCCGTCCAGACCAAAGAGCAAGAACCCGTCGGCTTGCCCGACATGAAGGTTTCGGTTCGGCAGGTCTTCGGGATCGATAGCGATCTGGAAGTTCCCGCCTATTCCGAAGTCGATCCGCATGTGCCGGAAGTCGACAGCGACTATCGCTTCGACCGCGCCACCACGCTCGCGATCCTCGCCGGCTTTGCCAAGAACCGCCGCGTGATGGTCACCGGCTATCACGGCACCGGCAAGTCGACTCACATCGAGCAGGTTGCGGCCCGCCTCAACTGGCCCTGCGTGCGCGTCAACCTCGACAGCCACATCAGCCGTATCGATCTCGTCGGCAAGGACGCCATCGTGGTCAAGGAAGGCAAGCAGGTCACCGAATTCCGTGACGGCATCCTGCCCTGGGCGCTGCAGCACAACATCGCGCTGGTGTTCGACGAATACGACGCCGGCCGTCCGGACGTGATGTTCGTGATTCAGCGCGTGCTGGAAGTCTCCGGCCGCCTGACGCTGCTCGACCAGAACAAGGTGATCAAGCCGCATCCGGCGTTTCGCCTGTTCTCGACCGCCAACACGGTCGGCCTCGGCGATACCTCGGGCCTCTATCACGGCACCCAGCAGATCAACCAGGGCCAGATGGACCGCTGGTCGATCGTCACCACGCTGAACTACCTCGCCCATGACGAGGAAGTGGAGATCGTGCTGGCCAAGGCGCGCCACTACCGCACGCAGGAAGGCCGCGACATCGTCAACAAGATGGTGCGGCTGGCCGATCTCACCCGCAACGCGTTCGCCAATGGCGACCTGTCGACCGTGATGAGCCCGCGCACGGTGATCACCTGGGCCGAGAACTCGGACATCTTCAACGACATCGGCTTCGCATTCCGCGTCACCTTCCTCAACAAGTGTGACGAGCTGGAGCGGCCGCTGGTCGCCGAGTTCTACCAGCGCTGCTTCAACGTCGAGCTGCCGGAATCCTCGGTCAACGTGGCGCTCAGCTAGTCCATGCCGAAAATCTCCGTCGAGCGCACAGTCACACAGACGAAGAAGGCGGTGCTCGGCGGATTGCTCCGCTACAACAACGAGAAGATGGGGAAGCAGAAGTACAAGCGCTTCGCCATCTCGCTGCGGCAAGGCGACGAGATCGTCGGCGGCATCGTCGGCGAGGTCTGGACCGCGGTGTTGTTCATCCAATTGTTCTGGATGGAGCAGAAGTTTCGCAACAAGGGCTTTGGCGCCAAGCTGATCAAGGCGATCGAAGACGAGGCGCGGCGCTTCGGAGCGACGCGAGCCTATCTGGATACGATGAGCTTCCAGGCGCCGGGCTTCTACCGCGCCAACGGATATAAAGAGTTCGGTTCGATTGAGGGGTATCCCGGCGGCGTCACGCGCCACTGGTTTACGAAATCGCTATGACAACCTCCAATATCAAATTCCGTCCCGGATCGAAGGAAGCGCCGACCGAGCCGTTCAAGCGCTCGGTGTCGGCGTGCCTGAAGGCGATCGCCAAGAAGCCGGAGCTCGAGGTCTCTTTCGCCGCCGAGCGGCCCGGGCTCGCGCCCGGCAAGGCGCGGCTGCCGGAGCCGGCGCGCAAGATGACCAAGCGCGATGCGGCGATCGTGCGCGGCCACGCCGATTCGATCGCGCTCAAGATCGCCTGTCACGATCCCAAGGTGCATCGCAAGCTGATGCCGGGCAATCCGCAGGCCCGCGGCGTGTTCGAGGCGGTCGAGCAGGCCCGCGTCGAGGCGATCGGCTCGCGCCGGATGGCCGGCGTTGCCAAGAACCTCACCGCGATGCTCGACGATCATTTCCACCGCGGCAAGTATGACGAGATCACCGACCGCGCCGACGCGCCGCTGTCGGATGCGCTGGCGATGCTGGTGCGCGAGCGTCTCACCGGCATGGCGCCGCCCGCGGCCGCCAAGAAGATGGTCGATCTCTGGCGTCCGACGCTGGAGGACAAGATTGGCTCGCGGCTCGATAAGCTCAGCCGTTTCACCGAGGACCAGGCGAGGTTCGGCGACCTCGTCCATGATCTGCTGTCGGCGCTCGATCTCGGCGACGATCGCAACATGGATTCCGACGATGACGAGGACCAGGACGAGAACCAGGACGGCGAGAGCGATCAGTCCGGCGCCGAGGGCTCACCCGATTCCGACGCCGCACAGGAGATGAGTGCCGATCAGGCCCAGACCACCGCGGACGAGATGAGCGAAAGCGCGATGGAGAGCGCGCAGGCCTCCACGTCAGACACGTTCGACGACGGCGAGCTCGGCGACGACGAGACGCCGGGCGAGGCGACGCGGCCGAATTCGCGCGGCCAGAACGAACCGCGCGGCCCGGAATATCATGCGTTTGCGCCCAAGTTCGATGAGGTGATCGCCGCCGAGGACCTCTGCGACCACGACGAGCTCGAACGGCTGCGTTCCTATCTCGACAAGCAGCTCGCGCATCTGCAGGGCATCGTGGCGCGGCTCGCCAACCGCCTGCAGCGCCGCCTGATGGCGCAGCAGAACCGCGCCTGGGATTTCGATCTCGAGGAAGGCATCCTCGATCCGGCGCGGCTGTCGCGCGTCGTCACCGATCCCTATCATCCGCTGTCCTTCATGCACGAGAAGGAGGCGACCTTCCGCGACACCGTGGTGACGCTGCTGCTGGATAACTCCGGCTCGATGCGCGGCCGTCCGATCACGGTCGCCGCCACCTGCGCCGACATCCTGGCGCGCACGCTGGAGCGTTGCGGCGTCAAGGTCGAGATCCTCGGCTTCACCACCCGCGCCTGGAAGGGCGGCCAGTCGCGCGAGGCGTGGCTTGCCGCCGGCAAGCCGGCCAATCCCGGCCGCCTCAACGATCTCAGGCACATCATCTACAAGTCGGCCGATGCACCGTGGCGTCGCGCGCGGAAAAATCTCGGCCTGATGATGCGCGAGGGTCTCCTGAAGGAGAACATCGACGGCGAGGCGCTCGACTGGGCGCACAAGCGTCTGCTTGCGCGTCCCGAGCAGCGCCGCATCCTGATGATGATCTCCGACGGCGCGCCGGTCGACGACTCCACGCTGTCGGTCAATCCCGGCAACTATCTCGAGCGGCATCTGCGCCACATCATCGAGGAGATCGAGACCCGCTCGCCGGTCGAGCTGATCGCGATCGGCATCGGTCACGACGTGACGCGCTACTATCGCCGTGCCGTCACCATCGTGGATGCCGAAGAGCTTGGCGGTGCCATCACCGAAAAGCTCGCCGAGCTGTTCAGCGAGACCCACGGCTCGGCGCCCGCACCGGGCACCCGGCGCCGCCTGCACTCGTGAGACATGCGCTCACCCGTTAGCCGCCGCCATTTCCTGAGAGATGTGGCGGCGGGGCTGTCGGCGGCAGCAGTGCCGCGTCTCGCGCGGGCAGAAGGCGCGAGCCAGTCGGCGCTGACACCGGGACCGCCGGGCAGACCAGGCCGTCACCGGGTCGATGAACCCGTCGCGGTCGAGGTCAACGCACGGCCGCTGCCGTCGTTCGATATCCGTGATCGTGCAAAGGTGCGGTTCGGCGCGCTGGAATATCGCAGCGGTCTCATTCTGACCTCGTCGTTTTCCGGCTTCGGCGGTCTCTCCGCGCTCAGGCTCGACGCCAAGGGCGAACGCTTCATCGCGGTCAGCGACCAGGGCACCTGGTTCACCGGTCGCATCGTCTACCGCGGCCGCGACATGATCGGGCTCGACGATGTCGAGGCAGCGCCGCTGCTCGCGGCTGACGGCCGGCCGATCACCGCGACCCGCGGCTGGTATGATTCGGAATCGCTCGCGCTCGACGGCTCCATTGCCTATGTCGGGCTCGAGCGGGTCAATCAGGTGCTGCGCTACGATTTCGCCAAGGGCTTTACCCGCTCGCGCGGCGAGCTGGTGCCGCTGCCGCCGGCGGCGCGCAAGCTGCCCATCAACAAGGGGCTCGAGGCGCTGGTCTTCGTGCCCAAGGATCTGGCCAAGGATCTGCCCAAGGGGCAGGCGCTGGCCGGCACGCTGATTGCGATGTCGGAACGCGGGCTCGATGCGAGCGGCAATTTGATCGCCTTCCTTGTCGGCGGCAAGACGCCGGGCCAGTTCAGCGTCCGCCGCACCGAGAATTTCGATATCAGCGATGCGGTGCTGCTGCCGTCGGGCGATCTGTTGATCCTGGAGCGGAAATTCTCCTGGCTCGGCGGCGTCGGCATCCGCATCCGCCGCCTCGCGCTGTCCGACATCGCGCCCGGCGCCGTCGTCGACGGCCCGGCAATCTTCAACGCCGATCTCGGCAACGAGATCGACAATATGGAAGGCATCGACGCACATGTCACCGCCGAGGGCGAGACCGTGCTGACCGTGATCTCCGACGACAATTTCTCCCTGATCCAGCGCAATCTCCTGCTGCAGTTCACGCTGATGGAGTGAGGTTCACCCTCCCCTGGAGGGCAGGGCTATCGCATGTGGCCGAGGAGTTCGAAGAGGAAGGCATCGTTCCATCCGGCGCGCTTGAGCTTGCCAC